>JAFUZM010000357.1 GCA_017476605.1 Clostridia bacterium | reverse complement strand
GATCTGTTCTTGAGTTTCTCGCCGTCGGTCAGTTACCGACAGCATCCATCTGAGGTTCACGCAAGGGCGGCGTACGGAGTCATGACCTTGCTGGTGGGTAAGATTAGCGCTTACTTGCCCACCCAAGCTACAGAAGCGCCGAAAAAGAACGGGGAAACTGTGGTAAAACAGCTTGTAACAGAGATTGTTTTTACTCCGGTCGAAATTCCGGATGGCATGCGGAAAGTTGCAGAGAAATTCCCGAACGTTTTCAGTATTGATGAGAGCAGAATAGTTATAAAGGAAAGCTTGTCTCCACAACTGATTAGATGTTTTGAAGGATCTTTTAAGAAGAAAGGCATTGACGTTACAGGCATAATCGCAAATAGTTCAGAGATTTTTACAGATCAGGAGCTCAATCAACTCAATACATATGTGCAGAAGACACGAGGAGAAATACTGTTTGCCCGCAAGTGGCTGTTATATGAGGGACAAACGGAAGATGTAATTGTTCCTTATTGTGCAGATCTTATGGAGAAAAATCTGGATGAGTATGGTGTGAGCACAATCATGTATCGAAATAACGGATCAGCAAAAGCTTTTATAAAATTGGCGCTTGTCCTCGGTATAGACTGGTATTTACTTGGTGATAATGATCAACAAGGTCAGTCTACTTTACAGGAGGTTCGCAACTGTGGTGTGGATGAAACAGAGCTTAGTTATCGAGCAACGTTAACTACTGAAGTGGATTTTGAACATGAAATTGCCGCAGACAGCAATATCCTGCCGGATTATGAACGTATAGTTGAGGCAGAAATTGATGAGCAGACCAAACAGTTGAAAGAAGCAGGAAAAAATAAAGAATACTCCATAAAAATTGCTGAGCTGATTCAGACAAGCAAGGTAGATACTGCGTATGAGCTAATATCGATTTGGTCTCAAAGATGTATGAAAAAGGAAGAGGTACCCGTCTTTATTACTAATTTGGTTGAGAAGGTGTGTAAATGACCGAACGAAATTATACAGAATCGCAAAAAATGGCAATAGCATGGGAAGAGGGCCCAGTTGTTGTGTTGGCAGGCCCAGGATCTGGGAAAACGGCTGTTCTAACAGAACGTATTATTCGGATTCTGGAAGAGACTCCGGAAGACTCTTTTAGAATATTGGCCTTGACCTTTACCAATAAAGCAGCAGCAGAAATGGCAGAAAGAATAACTGAACGTGTAAAGGATGCTATTTCACGAGTTTTCATTGGCACCTTTCATTCATTCTGCGCAGAAGTTCTCCGTAATCATGGGTCATATGCAGGAATTCGTCCGGATTATGAGATTTATAGTTCTACGGATGATTTAAACGATATTGTTGATGATCTAAAGAAAAGGTATTATCACGAGGTTCCTGGGGCTGATGTGGAAAACTTGAAGATACTTAATGCAATTCAGTATTTTGAAAAGAATCTGTGTTTGACCGAGGAAGATGTTGATAGGGTTATGCCGAATACCCCATATAGAAAAGAGTTGAAATGGTTTTATTTTGAGTATCTTCAGGCATTAGAAACCATGAATGTATTGGATTTTGATGCGCTGATATTATATGCGTACAAATTGTTTACGACCAAGGCTAATATTGCTCGTATCTATCGGTCAACATACCGCTTTATCAACATAGATGAATTCCAGGACACTAATTATGGTCAATATATGTTGATTAAAAGCCTTGCCGGGAATAAGAACAACAATCTCTTTATTGTGGCAGATGATGATCAGGTTATTTATGGCTGGAACGGTGCCAGTCACAAAAGGATAAGTGAATTCAAAGAAGAGTATAGAGCCGAATTGATTCAGCTGAATCAAAATTTTAGATGTCCTCCAGAGGTGATAAAACTTGCAAATCGATTAATTTCCCATAATTCAGGAAGAACGTCAGGGAAAAAGCCATTAGAATCTATGAAGGAGATGACAGATGGACAAGCACATCTGTATTATCAATGCTTTTCAGATGAAACAGAAGAGGCAGAGGCAGTTGCCAATTTAATTACGAGACTGCAAGAAGAAAATGCAAATGATAGTATATGTGTCCTTGCCAGAAATAATCGCTTGCTGGAAAATGCGTTTAATAAGGCGAAAGAAAAGAAAATCAATTGCGAAAAATCCAAAAGAAAAGACGAGTTTGAAACGACATATGTGCTGTGGATGTATTTGTTACTAAAACTGGCAAACCGAAGGACAGATGAGAAAATCCTTGCGCAGATTGTTGCCATTATGGACAGCGAGAATAAGGTCCTTGATAGCGATCAACTGGTTTTAGAGGCGCAACTTAGCAACGGTGATCTGTTGAAAGCATTACTTCCTCATATAGAAAAAATCATAGATGATGCGCCATTCTTTAAGAGTCTTCGATTAAATCTTTGCGAGGGAAAAGATTTCCTGAAGTTTATCGATGATGCCTTCAGTTGGAGCGAGAAACGAATCAATTCAATTATCAGCGAAGAACATCGGGAACAAGCACTACAGGAATTCAACCTTGAGAAGAAAGCTTGGAAAGATTTCCAAAGAAAACTAGGATACACATATTCTCTAGATGAAATGACAATCTCTACATACATGCAGGAATTTGCCATGACATCTAAGGATGTGGAGCCGGAAACAGGTGCTGTGCAGTTTCTTACTATCCATGCCTCCAAAGGTAAGGAGTTTGACCATGTTATCCTAATCGGAATGGTTGATGACGAGTTGCCTTCTTTTCAAAGCATAAAAAAGGGAGACGATAGCCCTGAAATGGAAGAGGAAAGAAGAAACTGCTTTGTTGCCATTACAAGAGCTAAGAAACGATTATATTTGACATATGCCAAAAGGTATTTCGGATGGTCAAAAAGGGTTTCAAGATTCATGGGAGAAATGTTTCGAGAACGATAAATAACAGGCATAACAAGAGATAAAACCGAACGAAAGGACATAGACTATGGAAGAATTCAGAGAAGAGCCTATTTCTGAAGAGACTGCTTCAGATAGTGAATCTGGGAGAGATCCAAACGCAGAACTTAATAAAAAACTTCGCCAGTATTTTGACGGCAAAATCGTCCGGAAGGATCTGACCAAGCACATTAAGGAAGGTGCGAATGTTCCGGTCTATGTTCTGGAATACCTTCTGGGACAATATTGCAACTCGGAAGATGAGCAGATCATTTCCGAGGGTGTGGAGAATGTTAAGAGGATTTTGGCCAATAACTATGTGCGCCCGGATGAAGCGCAGAAGGTGCTTTCTGCGCTTCGTGAGCGTGGTGCATACACGGTCATCGATAAAGTAACGGTTATTCTGAACATCAAGAAGGATCGCTATGAGGCGGAATTTTCCAATCTTGGCATAAAGAATATTCCGATCAACTCGGATTATCCGAAGCAGTTTGATCGACTGCTCGCCGGCGGTATCTGGTGCATCATCCAGCTGGATTATGAGTATATAGAAGAAGAGAAGGATATGAGCCCGATTCATATCCGGAAGCTGACACCAGTTCAGATGCCGCACATTGATATGGATGAGTTGAAGAACGGCAGGAAAGCTTTTACCAAGGATGAGTGGATTACGATACTGCTCCGTTCTACCGGTATGGAAGCATCCAAGCTGCCGCCGCGTGCCCAGTGGCTTCTGCTTGCCCGTATGCTGCCGTTGGTGGAAAACAACCTGAATGTTTGCGAGTTGGGGCCGAGATCAACTGGTAAATCACACTTATATAAAGAAATTTCACCTAACTCCATCTTGGTTTCTGGCGGTCAGACCACCGTTGCGAACCTGTTCTACAACATGGCTTCCAAGACGGTCGGTCTCGTTGGCATGTGGGATTGTGTTGCCTTCGATGAGGTTGCCGGTATCACCTTCAAAGATAAAGACGGCATTCAGATCATGAAGGACTATATGGCTTCTGGGTCCTTTGCCCGCGGTAAGGAAGAGAAGGCAGCCTCAGCTTCTATGGTCTTTGTCGGAAACATCAACCATGATGTTTCCGTGATGCTGAAGACATCCCATCTGTTTGAACCGTTCCCGGAAGCAATGGCTTACGATACCGCTTTCCTGGACCGTATGCATGCCTACATTCCCGGCTGGGAGATCCCGAAGTATCGCCCGGAGCATTTTACAGATGATTATGGTTTTATTACAGACTATCTGTCTGAATTTATGCGTGAGATGCGCAAGGAATCCTATGGCGATTCCATAGATAAATATTTCCATCTGGGGAAGAACCTGAATCAGCGTGACACGATAGCAGTCCGCAGGCTGGTTGATGCCTTTGTAAAACTGATCTATCCGGACGGTGAATTCAGTAAGGAAGATATTGCAGAGATCCTGGATATCTCCCTGGAGCTGCGACGCAGAGTAAAAGAGCAGTTGAAGAAGATTGGCGGCATGGAGTTCTATGATGTGAACTTCTCCTATATCGACAACCAGACCTTTGACGAGCATTATGTTGGCGTCCCGGAGACCGGCGGTGGAAAGATTATTCCGGACGGAATCTGTAATCCGGGCCATGTATACACGATTGCCAGAGGAAAGAACGGAATTATCGGCGCCTTCCGTTTGGAGAGCCAGATGCTCCCCGGCAACGGCAAGTTTGAAAAGAAGGGCTTCAGCTTGGATAAGGACAGCAAGAGTGCTGCCGACACAGCTTATTCCTACCTGAAAGCCCATGGAAACTCCATCAGCCAGGCAATTAGCACCACATCGAAGGACTATATCATTGATTATCAGGATCTGCAGGGCATTGGCATGACAAAGAATGTTGCACTGCCGACGCTTGTTGCTATTTCTTCAATCGCCCTGACCAAGCCCACTGTAGCAGGTCTGGCGATCATAGGAGATATTTCCATCAGCGGAACAGTTACAAAGGTGGAAGACCTGGCCGCGGTACTGCAGGTTTGCGTAGATTCTGGAGCCAAGAAGGTTCTGATTCCGATTTCATCAGCATCCGATTTTGGAACCGTGCCGGCAGATTTGTTGTCCGCTATACAGCCTATATTCTATTCCACTCCGGAGGAAGCGGTGTTCCGTGCCCTTGGTGTGGAGTAAAGAAGGGAATGATAAACCTTGTTTGAAAAAGACTTTGAATCCATGCTTCGCCGGTATGGAGATGCGGTAGAGGATAAAAAGAAGTTCACAGGTCTCATAAAGGACTTTTTTCCTCAGGAGGCAAGGACAATCAATCTGATGCTTATGGCATATGAGATTGGTATTGTCCAACAGATCCAGAGTACAGGACGGATCAATAATGCCTTTGCCTACCGCTTTGTAAAACAGCTGACAGATGATTATGGACTGAGCAGAGTGAACGCAGATTGGGTAGTTTCAGTCTGGTGTGTTTGCTATGGAAAAAATATCCTGGGGAAAGAGTGCGAGATAGGCATTCAGAGTGGAAAAACCCCGGCAATCGCGCCGGAACAGCCATCTACAAAGAAGTATGGAGATCTATTCCATTACAGGAACAGCATGCAAGGACAAGGGCAGGCCGTTTGCGGCTTTTCAGGCGATACCAGCCATACTGTCATCTTTCAGAACAGAAATGCTGGTAAACCGGTAATTGAGGTTGGGGAAGGTCTTTTTGAAAACAAAGGTATTGAAGAAGTTATTGTCACTGAAGGATACCAGTATATCGGAAAACGTGCTTTCTTTCAGAATGAACGGCTGCATCAGGTAGTGATGCCTTATACCCTTATGGAGATTGGAGACAGTGCTTTTGAAGGATGCGGAAATCTGAAACGGATTACTCTGACGGAGCGGTTGGAGCGGATCGGAAGTGCGGCATTTAAGAATACTGGCCTGAAAACGATCGTATTCCCCAAATCAGTCTACTATATCGGATCGGAAGCCTTTGCAGGCTGTACTGAGATGGACAAGATCAAGATCCCTGCAAATATTGACCGTATTGCTGACGGTATGTTTGAAGGATGCACGCAACTGAAAAAGATAGATTTTTCAGAGAGCCTGAGAGAAATCGGGGAACGTGCTTTCAAGGGGTGTTCCGCACTGGATATTATAACGATTCCGGATTCGGTTGAAAAAATTGGCGAAACCGCTTTCGATGGAACCAATAAGATGTTCATCATCCAGTGCTCTTTTGGAACCTATGCGGAGCAGTATGCCCGCTCACATAGATTTAAATATCAACTTATTTGACCGTGTCGCCTGCTATGCGACCACGCAGGCAAAAATTCAAGTTATCATGGAGCAGGAAGGAGGAGAGCATGGGATTCTTTGATGCACTGTTCGGCAACAAGCAGCTGCCGACGGTTACCAGTATCTTGCCGGCTGCGGCAAAACAGGAAATCATGGCGGGCCGCCTTCCAATTCTGAACGCCGATACGATCTTTCCGAAGAAGGGCGAAAGAATTCACTTCATTGACAAAGCAATGAATATGGAAGTGAAGACCACCAAGACGTATGAACATATCGGTCTGAGTACACCGGGACTGTTTAAGGGAAACCGTGTGAATTATGGCCGGGGGAAGCCGATAGAAAGGCAGGAGAATGTTTTTCATGCAGGCGTTCTCTATATAACCAATCAGAGAATCATTTTCCAGGCAAAGGAAAACGGGTTCGATAAAAGCTTTAAATATCTGACGGCATTCGTCCCCTACAGTAATGGGATAGAGCTTCAATTTGGAAATAAGTCTTATACATTGCTGCTCCAGGATGGAGCTGTTGTGAACCAGACGATTCAGCTGATCAAACAGAGGAGGAGTTCATACTGATGGATGGCGAGTTAAAGACAGGAACCATACTCACTTCGGAGAGTGGTACAAAATATACAGTGAAGAGCCTGCTTGGTGCCGGCGGACAGGGTGAGGTCTATGACGTGGAATCCGGTGGCAGCCATTATGCCCTGAAGTGGTACTTTAAGGGAAGTGCAACGTCACGGCAGAAGAAATCGCTTGAGACGATCATTGCCAAAGGAAGCCCGGATAAGTCTTTTCTTTGGCCCATGGAACTTGTTGCTCCGCAGCAGAGTGAAGTGTTCGGCTATATCATGGCACTGAGGCCGAAGAACTACAAAAGCATTGTAGACTTGATGAAGAATAAGGCGCAGCCGACGTTTTATACACTCTGTAGAACAGCCTATAATGCGGCAAAAGGATATCAGAAGCTCCATGCGATGGGAGCTAAGTACCAGGATATCTCCTTTGGAAACCTGTTCTTTGATGAGAATACCGGTGATGTCCTGATCTGCGATAACGACAACGTTTCTTTTGAAGGAAGCAAGCCGGGAGACATTCTGGGAACGCCTGGATTTATGGCTCCGGAAATTGTACGTGGAGAGTCGAAGCCTTCCAGAAACACAGACTTGTATTCTCTGTCCGTATTGCTATTCTATCTCTTCATGGTGAACCATCCGCTGGATGGAAAGCTGGAAGCAAGTATTAAGTGTATGGACATGGCAGCCCGGGTGAAGCTCTACGGAACCAATCCGGTGTTTATCTTTGACCCGAATAACAAGACCAATCGTCCGGTAAAAGGGTATCAGGACAACGCATTGATCTACTGGCCGATTTATCCTGAAAAACTTCGACAGATGTTTACAAAGGCGTTCACGGAAGGCCTGACGTCCCCTAATAAGCGGATTACGGAGCCGCAGTGGATGGATCTGTTCGCCAATATGATGAGTGGGACGATGCAGTGTCCGAAGTGTGGGGCTAGAGTCTTCTACGATATGGATCTTGAGAAATCTGGAGCAGCACATACCTGCTGGAATTGCCAGAATACCATGCAGGTACCGGTGAAGATTGTGATAGGAAAGAATGTGGTGCTTCTGAACCAGAATTCCAGACTCACACACCATCATGTTTATGGCGATTACGACATGGATACTTATGTCGGATCGGTGGTTCAGAATCCGAAGAATCCTAACCTTTGGGGTATACGGAATGAAGATAAAGTGAACTGGACCTATGAGAAGGCGGATGGCACGCAGATTCCAATCGAGGTTGGCCGGACTGCCGGTATCGCAGCAGGAGTCAAAATTCATTTCACCGATGCAGTTGGTGAATTCAGATAATAAAGAGAATCCAGGTACAAGGAGGTACAAGTGATGGAAGAATTAAGAAGACCCGGTGGAGAACTTGCCAGCAGACCGCTGCACTTTTTCTGGATGGTAGATTGCTCCGGCTCAATGTACGGAGAAAAGATCGGAACGGTCAATAATGCAATCCAGACCTGTATTCCGGAGATGGCCTCGGCCGCAGAGAATAATCCGAATGCTCAGCTGCTTGTTCGGACACTCAGCTTTTCGACAGGGGCCACGTGGCTGACACCCAATCCGGTTCCGGTCGAGAATTATGCATGGGACGATCTGGACGCGAATGGTGTTACGGATATGGGAAAGGCATTCGAACTGCTTGCAGCACAGCTTTCCATTCCGCCCATGCCTTCCCGCGCGCTTCCGCCGGTACTGGTTCTCTTGTCTGACGGACAACCCACAGATGACTATAAAAAGGGACTTGATAAGCTAAAGACCATGCCTTGGTTCCGAAAGGCAGTGAAAATTGCTATTTCTATTGGCCAGGATGCGGATGATGAAGTCCTGGTGGATTTCACTGGTAACAAAGAGCTGGTTTTGCAGGCAAATAATGCGACAGCGCTCACGAAGATGATCAAATGGGCATCTACAACCGCCTCCATGGTTTCTGCTCCGGCCAGCAAGCCGGTTCAGTCTGCCCCTGCTGGTGACGGTGGAAGTACACCGGCCGGAGATCCGTTTGCGGATGGCGGTAATGGTGGTGGTGCGCCGCTCATTCTGGATATGAATAACATTCCGAATCCGGATGATTTTGATGAGGGTGCAGTTTGGTAAAGGAGAAGGCGAATGGCACGTTTGATATATGGAAAAAGCGTTAAGGGAGCTTCCCACGTAAGAAGCGGAATGCCGTGCCAGGATAGTTTCAGGATTGAAGAAATCTCTCCGGATCTTTCGATCGTGGCTGTAGCCGATGGCCACGGAAGTGAAAAAAGCCCGAAAAGCAAAAATGGATCGACGATTGCTGTGAATGTTTTCTGCTCAGTGATGGGCAATTATATGCAGAACTATGCTGATTCATTGGACGATCTTGTGACCTACCTCAACAGGGATGGAGCACTTCGTTTCTCGCAGGAAATCTGTGAGGAATGGCAGCGTCGGGTGCGAGAGTCTTTTAATAAATCGAAGGAGGAAAAACCCCTGGATGAAGACGGTTCCGTCAAATGGAAAGAGGTATACCGTCTTTATGGGACTACTCTGCTGGGGCTCCTGATCACGAAAACATTCATTTTTGCTTTCCAGATTGGGGACGGCGATATTGTACTGGTCGATAAAGATACGATTTCACCAGTGGTAGAGACCGAAAAGATCCTTGGAACGGAAACACATTCATTGTCCAAACTGGACGCATGGAGATCGGCGGTCTCTGTGATCCGCAGAAAAGACGAGGAGGCTGGTACTCCATATCTGTATATGCTTTCTACTGATGGTTTTGTCAACAGCTACGTGACGGAAGAAGACCATCAGAAGACCTGCCGGGACTACTATGACATGATAGCAGAACATGGATTTGAGACTGTCTGCGGCAATCTTGGGAAGTGGCTTGAGGAAACCAGTGCCCTGGGCTGCGGAGACGACATCACGCTGGTTCTTGTTTATGTTCAATAACTTGGGAGGCTTCAATGAGCGAAAACGTCCGGGAAACGGGTTTTGTTAAGATTAATCGGGAACCGGAAGCTCGTATTGCACTTTGTAAATGTGGAGAATCCAAGAAGATATATGGTGTCAGAATGGAGAAAGCTCAGGGAGGCTGGAACTGCACCTGGGCTTTTCCTATTTCAGCGGATTCCGCAAAAAGAGAAGGATACGATGCTACCATCCTGAAAGGCAATCTGGGACATACGGCAGAATACAATGGATGTCCATATTGCGGAGTAAAAGTATTTGTAGTTTGCGATAGCTGTAAAAAGCTGAATTGCCAGATTATATCAGGTGATTATTTTACCTGTGAATGGTGTGGAAGTACTGGACGGCTTACAGATTATGATGGTGCCGGTGTACAGTCTGGTGGTGACAGATAAGGAAAGACAAGGGAGGCTATGCTGTAATGATCAAAGATTGGAGTGAAATACAGGAGAGATATGATGCTATCAAGGATCATAAACCGAGGGCATCAAAAAAACTTAATGAGTTGGGGGATATACTCTCCTCTGCATATGCGATTGATCCCGATGAAGCGGATCAGATGTGGCAATATATTGTTGATTTGAATGTTGCTGATGATATTACTTTTTCAAAGTTCTATATCGCACAGGTATTCAACAAGCTTACTGACCGTATGAAGCCGGAGGACGCCACAGCATTTCTGGCTATGAATCCGGAGCGGCTCCAGATGATGATCATGTATGGCTACGATGGTGGTACTCTCTGGAGATGCCTGGACACATTGATGCGGGGATATATTGCTTCTGAAGATGTAGCCGGAGCAATGGTTTGTGTCGAGTATTTTTATGATAAATTCGGTGGGATAAACTCTGGCCATCCCGATATTTCTACGGTTGCTGGTAATGTTGCAAAAATCTGTGCCGATCATATTTCCCGTGGTGATAATGAGGACACGGCAGCGGAATTACTGACAGAGTTAGGGAAATCAGAGAATGACGATGTTAACACTTATGTTGAGATTGTAAAGGCAATCAATGGTATTGGCGGACCATTTAACTATGAGGAACTGCTGGATTCTGCCCTGGAGAACAGACATCCCACAGAATTCTTTGACTTGCTCTGGGCGGCCAGAAATGACATGGATGCAGATGATCTCCGCGACAAGTGGGTGGAATATGTCCAGGATTGTGATGAGGATGAAGTACGTCCATACAATTACATAAATGAAGACGAAGAGGATTATGAAGAATCCAAGCTGAAGTTTTACGTTGATCTTGAAAAAGATACTGACGAACTGCTGGAATACTATTTCAACAGGCCCAACCTTTATGATGTTGAAAAGGGAGATATTTGGGCATGGATTGAATCTGGGGACTGGGACAGGTTCATAAAATATCTGGCGCAGACGGTAATGTGCACACCAGAGGAATCCTTTGACTGGTCCAGTGTCAAACGTGAACTTGACGATTACATGAGAGCTTCTTTCTATGATGACTATATGGATTCCACTGACCATTATGGGCGGAGCTATCGGGATCTGATGCGTGAACACGGCGGAGAATTTGCGGATGCTCTTTCTAAGATCTCTGCCATTACCGTAGGATGTGATTCTCATGAAAGTTTCCATGAATTTATAAAGGACTATATCCAGAAACAGAGCGGCAATCTGGATGCGCTTAAAGCAGTCGGCTTTGATGATGAGGTAGATACGCGCACGGCAGAGGACCGACTCAAAGAATATGTTCATGACTTTCTGATGAGCGGTGAGAAAGTCCATGAAGGGCGCAGCACAAAGTATTCTTTGATTCAGGATGCGCTTCGGGAAGAACTTCATGGCCCGAGAGGCGGTAATGTGCATACGGTGAATATCGACATCTCCGGAATCCTTGCAAAAGCGTTGGGTGTTGATCTGGGAGATTCCGCTACAGATGATGAAGCAGAAGAAGAACCTGAGGTCGATCAGGAGCTTGAGCGTGATTATCGCCTTGCACAGGATGATGAGATCGCAGAATTCTATTTCCAGCATTTCCCGCAGGAGTATATGAAGCGGAAAGAGCTCATTTCAGCCTGTGTCCGAAAAGGGGATGTTGGTAGAGCAATCGAACTGATCGATATGATGGCTGAAACCAAGGGCAATGAAGGTTATGAGGAGTTGAATGGCTGGGGACGTCAGAACATGCTGACCATGATGTATCTGATCGATGAGTATACCTATGGCAAAGAAGATCGATGGGATACGAAAAAAGACATTACCGATGAAATGCGGGAGGTTGTCAAGCATCTTGTCTACCGGATGATGCCGTATCTGTCCCAAAAGGCTGCAGCAGAGTTGAAGGAGAAATCCTTATATAAGATTGATCCGAAGAGTGAAGACACCGATGAGTATATTACGCAGCTACTGGAAGATGCGGATGTCTATACGACTTTCCCGAAGCCAAGAGGAAAAGGCGGGGCGCCGAATATCAATCGGATGTCTGAAGAGTTCATGCACTGCTTCGAACGTCTTTCAAAGATGGGACGCTTGGATGTAGTAGCAGAGATTATGGGAAAGTTTGCTGCGGTACATGATGTTTTAAAGCCAGTTCGTTTTAATACGTGGATGTCGTCAATGGCTCGAGGACTTCAGAGCGGTGAAATGATAAAGATATTCCGCCTGAATAAAGAGATCTTTGAGGCTTGGCTCAGTGGTGATGACCTTAGAGATTGGGATATTCTGAATGTTGCCCGCGGCATTGCGGACGGGTGCACCAGAGCAGAGTTCATGGAGTTCCGGAACCTGGTGATTAGCCGCAGAGGAAAAGTCGATGGACTGGATGCATGCTATCAGGCCACATCTGAAAATACAGAAAATCAGGAACTCTTTGATGGTGAGACGGTTAAGATCGATCTGGACTATATCAACATTGAGGGCAGTGATCCCGTATCTGTTGTAGAGATTCATCTTCTGACAACGGCAAAAACACGAAAGCTCGATAGTGTCCGGCTGCTGAAATGTGAGATCAATGGCTTAGAAACTAAGGATTGCGGATTCCTGAGTGAAATGGATGAGGAGCCTACAATAGGCTATCACATTTATGGAGTGAATGATGAAAGCCAGGATGAGCTGACTATCTATTCTGATTTCTTTGAGGAGAATGATATTGATGAGGTCAAGAAAATCGTTCTGCAGTTTGTCATCATGGACGATGACGCAGACGTCATAGAAGAGGTCAGCGATGTTGTTATAGAACTTGATGACATCGCTGGAGAGTATAAAGTAGTTCAGACAGCAGAAAGTGTGAACTGCTATGTTGATGTCGATGATGAGGACGACGAAGATGATAGCAATAGTGGCGGTGCTTCCATTGACCTTTCTGACTTGCTCCGCCAGCTTCTCCAGGGACGATCCAGCAGTGATGATGATTCAGGGGAAGAAGAACCAGAGGAAGATGAAGACGAGCTGGAGGATGAAGATGATGAGGACTCCGACGATGAGGAGTTCGAGGATATAACGATCTATGATGATGGAGAAGCATTGGTCGATTTCTGCGGAGTGGAATTTGATTCATTTTCAGAGGAAGTGACACTGCGCATCTGGTGCCGGAACCGTTCAGATGAAAATCGAAAGTTCTGGATCAGTGAAATCACGGTAAACGGAAAATCTCATGCGACGTGGGAACTGATCGGTCAGGAAGAAGAGGATTCCGATTATTGTGACTACACAGTTTCTAATGTAGAGGAAATCGACTACGAAGAGATTGAAACCATCGAGTTCCAGATCGAAGTGGATGACGATGATAATAACGAGATTGGAATGTCAAAGACTGTATCACTAAGGGTAGATACAGATGATGAGACTTTCAAAACAAGGATAAGATAATCCAAAAGGAGCAGGATCTATGAAAGATATTATCGGTACAATTTCAAATACCTTTATCGAAGAAGCTAAAGCGTCGCCGCGAATGCTCGAAGATCTTGCTGCCATGGAGAAGTATATGTCTGAGAGCTACGATGGGCGTACTTTTGTGGAACTTATCCAGAATGCTGACGACGCAGATTCCAGTCGTATCCGGGTAGACTGTGTCGGAAGTACGCTGATCGTAGCAAATGACGGCAGAAGCTTCGATGAGAATGATATTATGGCAATCTGTCGTTCCGGATCCAGCAATAAGCAGCGCGGAAAAAATATCGGATATCGAGGTGTCGGATTCAAGAGCGCCACTACGATATCTACAGAGATTATTATCTATTCCTCCGGCGCATATTTTACCTTCTCAAAATCACAGTGTGCTGAGACGCTCGGAATGCCAGAAAGCAAAGTGCCTACAGTAAGAATTCCATTCCTGTTTGATGAGGGAAAGCTGGAACATCGGGTTGTTGTCAAGATCGAGGAATTGGAATCAGATGGCTTTACCACTTTCTTTATCTTTCGTAACGCAAAGATTGAGAAGTTTAAGGAGGAGCTGGCCGGATTTAACAGTGGCTGGCTTCTTTTCCTGCGAAAGATTTCAAATGCAGAAATCAATCTCCCGTCTAAAAATGTTTCCTGTAAGGTCATACGGAAACATGTCGGGGATGATCTGCTGATCAAAATTGTCGGTTCCAAAGAACAATGGTACATCACGGAGAATTCTGGTGTTTCTCTTGCCTTCCGGTATGATGATGAGAAAGGCATTATTGCATGTAACTCAGAAGATGCTGTATTTCACTGCTATCTCCCCACAATGGACAAAACGGGATTCCCCTTCAAGGTGAATTCTGATTTCTCCACAGATCCTTCTCGTAAACACATCATTTCCGACGATATTACAAAGGATGTCCTGGAGAAAGCAGGAGAGCTGTTTGCGGAGTTTTTGATCCGTGTTACAGCCCAGAAAGAAGAAAAGAAGATATCGGCGCTGGGTCTCCTTGGAAGCCATATTTCTCTTGGGGAACTTGTGTCAAAACTGGAACAACAAATTGACAATCAGCTCCGCATGAAGCCCTGGGTGCTTAAGAATAATGGCGAACGCACTACGGTTCAGAATGTCAACTATCTGCCGGGATGGCTGGAGCAGGAGGAGAAGAAACAGCTGGCAAATGCACAGCCGCAGATTGGCTATAACCTATACAGTGACTGGTTCTACGAGGGTATCGAGAAAATTGAGAAGCTGCTTTCAAAATATGGAGCTATCGAGGTCAGTCAGGAGATTCTTCGGGAACTGATTACAGATCCCGATAAAGCGAATGCTCTGGGAGAACGCATCGCAGCAAAGATCTTTGTTTATTGTTATCGTGGAGTGTTGGCGGATCCGGATAAACTGGGCGGGATTTATATACCTACGGCAGCGGGATATCTGAAACTGTCTGACACGAACGACTCCAGCGAGATAGGGCAGGATTTCTTTTCTATTCTAAGCACCATGCTCTCCCCGAAGGAAAAGACGACACTTTCTGATCAGTACGCTGTGTTTGGGAGCCTGAAGAAACCAGGTAAAGCACAAAAGAAGCCGACTGCAAGTCCTGTGAAGCTTCCAAGCAAACAAATGACAATGGCGGTTAATAAATGGAAGTCACCGATTCAGAACTGTCTTGCTGTGGAAATCTATGAAGGCAGAAGTGGAAAAGATGTTTCCAGAAAATGTGAAGATTACAGCATTGAATCTGTAGATGCCATGGGTAATGCGAGCTATATCGCCGTGAAGAAGGTAAAATCGATCGGTGATTCATTTGCCCTGTCTGAGAAAGAATATGCTGCAGCACAGCGGCTTGGGGAAAACTATAAGGTTTTCGTTATATCTCAGGATGGGGAAAAAGTCGAGTATCTGTACATTACAAACCCCTGCGATACTGTGACACTGGATAAAACGGTCAAAGAGTGGGAATTCATTTGCAACAGCTATGATATCCCAGAGCAGAAAGATGACGAATCTGATGATACTCTGGTTGATGAGCGGATGTTGAAATATCTGGCAGCGGATTATTTCGTCTCCAATCAGAAGGCTTTTCTTAAAGATCTTCTTGCTGCTGGAGAAATGGCTTATGATGCGAGCCTTTCAGACATGGTTGAGAAAATCAATGGGATAGTAGATTTCTATACCGGGGAAACACTACTGGATATCAAGAATGACCAGATCATTATGGAGCGTTCAAAGAAAAATGCAATCAAAAAAATCCTTGGGTTGTGATTATCGATAAGATTTGAAACATAGCGAGGGGGAAATACTTGATCGTTGATCGATATTTTTATGGTAAGCTTCCGGAAAATGAGAAGCAGATATACAGGGAAATATATCAGGGCTGCATGGCACATAAAGATGTCATTCCGGTATCTGCTTTTGAAAATGATGACGCGAAGTCGTATCTGCGCATCATTCAGGCTATTATGGATGACAATCCTTTGCTGTATTTCCTGAACCAGTCCCGTATGGACCTGGCACAGGATGCAAATGGCAATTATGCGGTGATGCCGCAGTATTTCTTTTCACAGGAGAACGTGGCATCCTACAATCAAAAAATACAGGATGCAGCCAATGCAATCATATATAATCTAAAGCTGACCGAGGGAAGCGATCTGGAAAAGGTGCGTAAGATTCATGACTATATGTGCCAGAAGATCACCTACGATTATGGTGGGGCCAATGTCAAAGATGTTTCCAGGTTTATCGCTGCACACAACATAATTGGCGTTTTTGCCCATCAGAAGGCACAGTGTGAAGGGATCGCAAAGGCAGCCAAGGTGTTATTGAATGCGGTTGACGTCCGATGCATAGTACTCTTTGGTGAGGCGGCAGATGAAACAGGGAAGATGACAGATCACGCCTGGAACATTGTAAACATTGATGGCACCCCCTGTCATCTGGATATTACCTTTGATATAGGGGTGGGATCTGCTGACTCTATTTCCTACGATTATTATAATGTGACGGATGCACAGATCCGCAAAGATCATGTTTTTTCGACGGGCTTTCCCAGATGTGCAGAAAAGAAATTAGGCTTCTTTGAGCAAGAGGGGCTTATATTCAGTTCCAAGAAATTGCTTCGTGATTACATCACGCGGCAGGTAAAGCGTAATTCCAGAATGGTCTATTTCAAACTTACCGGGAAGCTGAAGGCCAGAGACATTGCAGATGAGATGACGAACCATGCGCTGCAGCAGTATATTGATGCAGGCATGAGCCAGATTACAGGACAACAGACAATTAACGATGCTGCAAACACATGCAGAATATTGTTCCGGCGGTAGAGGGAGTAACTGATATGAAGGAGCAGGAATTTATCAGCCTCTTGCAATCACACCCGGAATGCCTTTTTGATGAGAAGAAGTTCCGGGCGATACTGAGCGACCTGTTTCCAAGGGACGTTCAGATGAATAATATTCTGGTGAATCTATTTCACCTGGGCCTTCCGAGAGAGATTGAAGAGTTACAGGTAATTAACGATCCAGTCTATTATAAATACAAAAAGAAGGTTGTGAAGATATACGGCATTGACCAGAAACTTGCGGATGACGCGATTCGCTTCTGGTTTATTTGCTATGGGCAAAGCGTGCTGAAACGAACGGTAAAGATCTCCGCAATTGCCCCGGGGGTTCCTGGAGAACAGCCGGGACCGGATCAGCCGGTAAACGGGATAAAAGAAAAGAATTTTAACAACTGCCCGTTTAAGGTTACCTTGCCGCAGATTTCTGTGTTGGATGGTGCTATTAAGCTGAATTTCCGTATGCAGTCTAAGGCAGGAATCAGTGTAGATGTTTCCTTGAATGAAACATATCTTTCCGATAAATTGAACCGGAAATATGATAACTATTACATGGGTGAGTGCAAGCCTAAGGAGAGCGGTAATAAGAACTTTGCTCTGAACATTCCCATCGAAAAGCGTAACTTTATGCTGTCTGACTCTGTGCTTGTTTTGTATTTCCTGGCCGGAGATCATCGCAGATATGAAATTGCCTATAAATACAGAAAAGACACGGGGATTGCACTGGACTATGTGATGGGACGAAGACTCAGCAATGAGGAGATCCTTCGACTCGAAGAAAGTATTCGACAGGCAAAGGAAAAGGCACCCATAGGGGGCGGTGGAACTACACCAGGGGGCACCGATACTGGAGATATTGGTGGCGGTGGCCAGACCTATCAGATTCCTAAATTAGAACAATACAAGAAAGCATTACTCAGGGAAAAATTCTTTCTGCAGAATGAGGGCGGTCGAAGACATAAGCTGACAAACGGTACGCTCATAAACCATAAAAACGGGTTGAGTACATATAGTTTTGAGATGGAAGCGGAGCTGAATCTTTCTGATGATGCGCCGATTACACTTTATGTTGGTGCAAACGAGGCTACAGGAAGCGTCCTTGTCTGTGAAGGATTCCAAATCATTGTGATCATTGACAAGGACTTTGGAGTCAAGATCGGACAGGCTATGCTGGGTGTAGAGCCATGGAAACTTCTGGAGGCTTTGGTCAATAAACTCGACAGCATAACAGGCAGCAGCCGGATGGCCATGAAGCTGATTAATGAAGGACCAGGCCTTGCAACAACAGACTCTGCTTCGTCGATCCCCAAAGGACAGGCAGCTGCAATCAGTGCCGCAAGAAACAATGATATTACGGTGATCTGGGGGCCGCCCGGAACTGGCAAAACCTATACTATGGCGCAGATCGCAAAAGAAGGTCTGCAAAATGGAAAAACGATATTGATCGTCTCCCACAGTAATGTTTCTGTTGATGGCGTTATAAAGCAGACTGTTGCAGGCCTGCGGAATGCTGGCATGGGAAAACTCCTTACAGAAGGAAAGGTTCTTCGTTACGGTTATGTTCGGGATGAGGAATTATCACAGGATTCCTATGCGGTGGCGTATAACTATGTTTTGAATCATCGTCCCGATCTGAAGCGAAAAATTGATCAGTTGTACCGGGATAAGGATCAGTTAAAGAAAACCGGCGGTTACAACTCCTATAAAGGGGAGCAGGTAGAGAAAGAGCTGAAGAAGCTTCGGGCTGAAGTACGAACAGAAGAACGCCAGTATGTATCAAAGGCAAAGCTTGTAGCTACAACGATCTCAAAAGTAACGATCGATTCACTCTTTGATGAGGAAGAATATGATATCGTGATGTTTGATGAGGTCAGTATGGCATATGTGCCGCAGATCATTTGCGCAGCTTCCTATGCTAGGGAAAAGCTTGTTTTGGTTGGTGACTTCCGACAGCTGGCTCCTATCGTCCAGTCGGATGCAAAAACTGTTCTGGGCGTGGATGTGTTTGCCTATCTGGGAATCTCCAATGGTTCGAAAGTCTGCGCACATCCGTGGCTCGTCATGCTGAACGAACAGCGAAGAATGCATCCTGCGATTTCTGCCTTCCCGAACAAAAATATTTATAATAACCTTCTGCTTGACCATGATAGTGTGCAGTCAAACCGGACAGAGATTGTAAAGAAACAGCCGCTGGCTGGGAGCGCTGTCAGTCTGATCAATATGGCTGGCTCATATAGTGCTGCCATGAAAAACAGTGACAACTCACGGTTCAATATCCTCAGCGCGATCATCTCGTTCTCTACAGCCCTTAAAGCGGAAGAAAACGGGGAGAAGAGTATTGGAATCATTACCCCCTATGCAGCTCAAACCAGATTGATCCGAGCCATGATTCAGGATCATAGAAAGAATGATAGTACAGAAGTTGCTTGCTCTACGGTGCACCAGTTCCAGGGATCGGAGCGTGACCTGATTATTTTTGATGCAGTAGAGAACTATCCTGCTTCAAAAGTGGGCTGGCTGATGGGAAAAGAGATGGATTCTGTATCTCGTCTGATCAATGTTGCCGTGACCAGAGCAAGAGGAAAGCTGATCGCTGTTGCCAATGCAACCTTCTGGGAGAATAAGTTTGGTGGCACACAGCATATCTTTTATCGGCTGGTGAAGTATCTGATGGGGTCTGGGAAGGTTATATCAGTAAAAGAGAAAACCCTGGCACCTTATATTGAACAGTTGCCGTCAACACGGAATCTGTGTCTTTACAACCATCTGAACGATGCTATTGACGATTTCAGGTTGGATGTACAGAAAGCTCATGAGAAAATCGTCATTTCAATTCCTGATGGTAAACTTGATGCAGAAACACAGGCTTCTGTTCTGAAGATTATAACGGATGCGGCCAGGAACGGTATTCGAGTTCTATGTAAAACCAACGGATATGAGGAACTCCCGGATGGCTGGAAGAATATTGCCTGGGCATCTGAGGATGCAGTATTCCCGCTGATTGTTATTGACGATAAGGTGGCTTGGTACGGATTCCCGAAATCGAGAGGGATGTTCCGCGATGGAAACTCTGGTTTTATGACAGTATGCCAGACGATTTACAGGATTAAAGGAGAGCATACTCTTGAAATGATCAAGGCATTTTCGGATCTGGAGTATCGCGTGGTTAATGGACAGAGAAAACCGCTGCAGGAGAAGAAAGACAGTTCCACTGGTCCAATCAAAGGTGGCGGTGGTGGCGGAGATCAGGATGCTGACGGAAAAGGCGCATCGGGTATTGATGCTTTTGTCCGAAAGATGGAGAAATGCCCGAAGTGCAAGAGCCCGATGACTGTTACAAGATCCCGTCAGGGGAAGGTGTTCCTGAAGTGCTCCTCGTCTTCTTGCAAGGAGATTGCATATCTGACACCGGAGGTGACGAACTGGTATATCGACAGGGAACACGTAACCTGTCCGATCCATCACTGCGGTATACATGCTGCTCTTGGCAAGTATGGTATCTATGTTCGATGTGATCAGGGACACTTCCTGAAAGCGGATGAAATATAAGAAACTATTGAAGCGACCGGCGCAAATGCCGGTCGTTTTGCTGTCCTGGCGTGTCGCATGGCAGGCGACCACGGCTACCTTTGGTAGTGTTATGATTGCGCTATCAAATGAAGGGGGCTGTGACATATGAATTTTACGCGGGAGATGATATCAGAAAAAATTGAAAACGAGGCATTCGTGGACTGGCTTTGTGACCGGGATGGGATTTTTCGCTTTACTGTATATCAGGGTATGGCGGCGATGGATGAAGATATCGATTCCCTGGAATTGTCAGTACGGTCCTATAACTGTCTTCGCCGTGCCGGGTATAGCACCATCAATTCTGTCGTGAACGATGTTGACCGGCGAGAGGATTTCGCAAAGATTCGGTGCTGCGGTCGGAAAAGCGCAAATGAAATTATGTTGAAGCTCTTTCTTTACACTTACGAGAACCTGAAGCCAGAGAAGCGGAAAGCATATCTGGATAAGGTTATGGAAATGAACTGAGAGGCGGTGACGTTCATGGAAACCACATATACGGATAAAATGAAAGATGTTATGCAGAGCGTGTATGAGATGGCCGATAATCTTGACGCAAAAGGTATCGGGAACAACATTCCATTTGTCAATCCGGAAGAGGGTCTGCGTGGAGCAATCAAAACAGATATCCTGCTTTTTCTGCTTCGCCTGACAGATAAAGAAAAACAGATCAGCCCCGGCTGTCGCCATTATATCAATGACTGCTTCGGGTATGATTTTGGTGAACTGGCTATTGAACTGGCAAGAAAGAAAGTTACCGAATCGAATCTGCCACAAATCTGTGTCCTGCTTCCTTACTTTATCCTCCTGGATAAACAGGTGGGCGGTAATAAGATTTCGTCAGTGTATGTACAAACGCTCTGTTATTTGGCGCTTGGTTACATTAAGGAGCAGGAGCATACGTCTCTTGAAGAAATCGTTCGGTATTATCGCTACGGTGCGGGGTGCATTCAGCTGATCGAGAAAACCCTTGGTGAAAGAGTAGATTTTGATCCATTGGAGCCCATCAGCAGCGATGCAAAAGAAATCATAAAATCCGCTGTAGAGGTTGATAGGCTGAACCATAAGCCAGAGGACGATCCTGCAATCAAGGGATTAGAGGAAGCACTTTGCAGAATTATTTCCGGAAACAGGGGAGACGAAGACTCAAATCCTATTTCAGAATTACTTCAGACTGCGGATTTGGTAAAGGATCCCGGTGACGGCTCTGATCTTCCAGATGAAGATACCGAACAAGGCCCTTCTGAAAGATTATCCTCTGCCATGGAGGAAATGGATGCGCTGATCGGTCTGCATGATGTAAAGCAGCAGGTCAGAACTATGGTCAACGTTCTTCAGGTTCGGAGAAGATGCCATCAACTAAATGTCCGGCGTCCGGCAATAACGCTGCATATGGTATTTACCGGCAATCCTGGTACAGGGAAGACAACGATTGCCAGAATTCTGGGCAAAGTGTATAAAGAATCCGGGCTTCTATCAAAGGGACACCTTGTAGAGGTTGGCCGTGCTGATTTGGTGGGCAAATACGTAGGTCATACCGCTGTTCTGGTCAAGGAGGTATTTGAAAGAGCAAAGGGTGGAGTCCTGTTCATTGATGAAGCGTACTCCCTGACCAATGAGGATGGTGGAGGCTTCGGGCAAGAGGCAGTAGAAACTCTATTAAAACTTATGGAAGACAACAGGGATGATATTGCGGTCATCGCGGCAGGATACCCGGCATTGATGCAGGAATTCTTGGATTCAAATCCCGGCTTTCGTTCCCGGTTCCCATTTGTCATTCAGTTTCCGGATTATTCCGGAGAAGAGCTCACAGAGATATTTGAGTTCTTCTGCCGAGATAATGACATCATCCCGTCCCGCAATGTGCTGCGTGCTGTCAGGAGCCACTTCGAGACGGAGGCTTCAAAGCGGACACGAAATTTCGGCAATGCCCGGGCGGTACGGAACTATTTTGAGCAGATGATTATGAATCAGGCCAACCGGTTGGTGCAACGTCATAGCTATGGAAAAGACGAGCTTTGTGAGTTTGTGATGGAGGATCTGCCGAAGAAGAACATCTTTATGCCAGCGCCAGGGCAGGCGCGGCGGACACAGTTTGTGGTGGTGTGAAAGGATAACTCATTAAAAGTGTTTAAACCTATGTTTTATGAAACTATGTTAAGAGGCCGTAGTGATACGGTCTCTATTCAAATTGACTTTATTCGGCAAAACGATTATAGTATAAGATGAATGATTATTTGGAACTATCAGAAAAACTTTGGAGGTTCAGATGAAATACTTGTCATCGAAGGAAGCGGCAGATAAATGGGGAATATCTGAAAGGCGTGTCCAGATTCTCTGTAATCAGGATCGCATTGCTGGTGTTATCCGTATTGGGAGCACCTGGGGCATTCCCGATGACGCAGAGAAACCAAAGGATGCCAGGATCAAGTCCGGTAAGTATATTAAGACCAAGGATGACTAAGCAAGGAAATACGCAAAATGAGAAAATATAAGGTTATCACACTGTGCGGGAGTACACGATTTAAAGACCAGTTCCTGGAAACACAGAAGCGATTGACACTGGAAGGCAATATTGTAATCAGTGTAGGTTTGTTCGGCCATTCCGGTGACAATGAAGTGTGGGAAAATATGGACGAGGGTACGCTGACCGCAACAAAAGCTATGCTGGATGACATGCATAAAGCTAAGATTGATATGTCAGATGAGATTTTTGTAATCAACGTTGGAGGATATATCGGTGAAAGCACACGGTCAGAGATAGAGTATGCAGAAATGACCGGAAAGCTGATAAGGTATCTTGAACCATTTAAGTGAGCTGTTTTAATAGCCTTTTTTACAATGATATATAAGGCTGGCCGTGTGCCGGCTTGTGAGGGATAGGATGAAAATAGATCTTCATTGTCACACAAAAGCCATCAAAAAGGGTGATGGACGAGGGAGAAATGTAACACCTGAGCTATTTAAATCTAAAATTGAAAATGCAGATATAAAAATTGTTGCAATCACAAACCACAATGCATTTGATCTTGAGCAATATAAATGTTTGATGGCAGCTGTAATCAATACGTGTCAAGTTTGGCCTGGCGTAGAGATTGATGTCTTGGAGCCAGGATCTAAGAGGTGGCACTTGATTGTTGTTGTAAATCCTAAAGAAGCGTTAGGCTTTTCTGCAAGTGTTGATAATCTTTTCAGGGGAGACAACTTGAATGATTGTACACATACTCTTGATGAAATATATGCTGCGTTCAAGGATCATGATGCAATTTACATCGCACATTTTCATCAAAAGAAACCGGCAATTCCTTTAGAAGATGCAGAAAAGTTGGATGAAATAATTCAAGACCCGCATAGGGTATTCAAAGAAACTGCAAATGAAAGTTCCATGAGTGTTTTTGTGAACTATCGATATAATGTGCTGGTCGGAAGTGATGTTAAAGATTGGAATCATTATGAAGACTGTAGTTTCTCTGAATTAAAACTCCCCGTGGACAGTTTTGAACAGTTTTGCTTATTGTCGAAAAGGGATGAAACGGTTGTTCAGACTTTACTGAATAAGAAGGATAGCAAAAATTTAATTGCCCATCCAGCTGTGGGAGTGGATCTCCCGATTCGAATCTATGCAGATATGAATGTTATCTTTGGTCAGAAGGGAACCGGTAAAACCGAAATAGTCAGTAGTTTATTCGAAAGTATGAGGGCAAATGGATATAAATGTGTAAGGTATGTTGCATCTGAGAGAGATGATGATTTTAAAGCACTTCTGCGTATTTCTGGTATAGAACCAGAGCTGTCTGTAATGGGGGTAAGGGATTGCGAAAACGAGTTTAATGATATTAGGAATTGGGTAGATGCGAGTCCGACCCATTTTAATAATTATCTGAACTGGAAGAAAACGGACGGCAATAATGCAAACAAATCACGAATGCGAATAACAAGAGCATCTGCCTTACCGAGTATAGAAAATGTAAAAGAAGAGCTTCATAAGGCTGATAAAGAGACGATAGACAATATCTTCCCGAGTATACTTAACATACAGCTTGAAGAATATTTGAGCCAGGAAGAGAGTGATCAATTAAGAGCATTATTAAGAAGACTAAAGGAAAGTATCTACCAGCATCGCTTTGAGGATTTAATTGCAGAGCAAGTGATTCATCTTGTGAATTATACCTTAAACACAATAAAGGAAATTGCTGACAAAAGTACAAATTCAGTTTCTAAGCCATCAACTACAGGGTTGACAGGTTTTGTGGAAGGCCGATTAAAACTGCTTAAGATCGTTAATACTATACTGAGGGCGTTGTCTGTTGATGAGTCTAATAGTCGGGAAAAAGTAGGAACTCTGGATGAAAAGGGAGACATATATATCAATACTAAATTCCGGATGCTCTGTGCAGAATCCCGAAAGGAGGAATTTAGAATTGGCATACGAAAACTGCGTGAGGTAAAAGCAATCCTTGAGTATATCAAACAGAATATATTTAATGTTGACATAGCAGACCAGGTGCAAAACCTCAATGATATTTGTTCGGAAGACAATATTACCTCTGTTTTGCCCTTTGTTGGAAGATCGAAGCAAATTATAAACAATACCGGGGAATTATACTCGCCTTCAAATGGCGAAAAGGGGATGTTGCTTCTTCAGAGAGCAATAATGGAGGATGCGGATGCGTATTTCCTGGATGAACCTGAATTAGGTATGGGGAACTCTTATATAGATACAACGATCCGACCAATACTTGTGAATTTATCAAAACGACACAAGTTCGTTGTTGTGGCGACCCATAATGCTAATATCGGTGTAAGAACACTTCCGTATACATCAATATATCGCACGCACAGCAATGGAATATATACAACGTACATAGGTAATCCGTTTTCAGATCGATTAGTCAATATAAATGATGAGAATGACGTGTTAAATTGGGCTGAAGAAAGCTTAAAATCTCTTGAAGGTAGCCGGGATGCCTTTTATGAAAGGAAGGATATCTATGAATCAAATAATTCTTGAAGTTAAACTGTTTGCCGAGAATACCGATGATGATATTCTTTCTTTTGCATTCGAAGATGATGAGTGTCGAGTGAATTTGAATAGTGATTCATGCCAGGGAGAATTGAAAGAGGTCTTTTCAAAACTTGTCAAACTATGTCTTCATAATGATGTAACCCTTGAAATGAAAATAGAAGAAGGTTATAGTCGAGGCTTATATAAGGACGTATGTTCTGAATATGTTATAGAACTTCAGCGTGAACTTGATAGTATTAAAGAAAGAATTCGTCGAGAAGTTTCTGCAGAATAAATATTGAAACACGGATCAAGAAATGGAGAAAAAATGTTAGAGATTGGAACCAAAGCTCCGGCATTTACCCTGCCGGACCAGAACGGAGAAATGAGAAGCCTTGCAGATTATCAGGGTCAGAAGGTAATTCTGTATTTTTACCCAAAGGACATGACTGCCGGCTGCACGAAGCAGGCCTGTGCGTTCGGAGATCTGTATCCACAGTTCCGGGAGAAAGGCGCGGTCGTTCTTGGCGTAAGCAAGGACAGCATAGCATCCCACAAGAAATTTGAGGAAAAATACGGCCTGCCCTTCACACTTCTTTCTGATTCGGAGAAGGAAGTGATTCAGGCTTACGATGTCTGGAAGGAGAAGAAGAACTACGGCAAGGTCAGCATGGGTGTTGTCCGGACGACCTACCTGATTGATGAGAACGGTATTATCGTAAAGGCTTTTGATAAGGTTAAGGCAGCTGATAATCCGGCCCAGATGCTCGGAGAACTGGAATGAGAATCATTATCTCCCCGGCAAAGCAGATGCGGGTGGATACAGATTCTTTTGCCTGCAAAGAGTTTCCGGTATTTATGGACAGGACGAAAGTCCTGATGAAATGGATCCAGAGTCTGTCTTATGAAGAACAGAAAAAGCTTTGGGTTTGCAACGACAAGATCGCCCGGCAGAACGCCGAGCGATTTGCGCATATGGATCTTCAGAATAATCTGACGCCGGCGCTACTTGCATATGACGGTATCCAATATACTTACATGGCCCCGGCAGTCTTTGAGGATGGCCAATACGATTATGTGCAGGAACATCTGCGGATTTTGTCTGGTTTCTATGGCGTGGTGAAACCGATGGATGGCGTTGTGCCATATCGGCTGGAAATGCAGGCGAAGGCTGCTGTAGGTGGTCATAAGAACTTGTATGATTTCTGGGGAGACAGCCTTTATCGGGAAGTGATCGGTGACAGCAGGACCGTCATCAATCTTGCTTCGAAAGAGTACTCAAAATGCATTGAGAAATATCTGCAGCCGGGTGACCGGTATATTACCTGCGTCTTTGGTGAACTTGAAGGCAATAAAGTCGTTCAGAAGAGTGTTTACGCCAAAATGGCCAGGGGCGAAATGGTGCGTTTTATGGCAGGAATCCATGCAGAGACTCCGGAGCAGATGAAGGACTTCAATTGGAGTGGGTATCATTACGAAGATAACCGCTCTTCGGATCAGGAATATGTTTTTATCCGCACAGCAATACCAGGAAAGAAAAGTCTATCATTGTAAGTGGACGTAATGGGAGAGATGAGTATGGCATCAAGCAAAGGATACCTGGAATTCATATTGGAGCAGTTATCGGACTTGGATGATATATCCTATCGAGCCATGATGGGCGAATACATCATATATTTTCGAAGCAAGGTGGTCGGCGGCATTTACGATGACCGTTTTCTTGTAAAACCCACAAAATCTGCTGTGGCGATGATGCCGAATGCAGATATGGAACTGCCATATGAAGGCGCGAAGGAAATGCTGCTTGTCGATGACGTGGAGGACAGGGAATTCCTGCGCAAGCTGTTGGAAGCAATGCATGATGAACTTCCTGGTCCGAAGAAAAAGAAGTAAGGGCGAAACAGGCTGACTGCAATTACAGGCAGGGTGAATACAAATGAGTAAGCACAGGATGGTGGATGGACGTCTGCTCCAGATGAATAAGAGTTACGGGCAGCTGAAGCAAAAGCAGAAAGAGAAAATCTCGGAGTGGATGTACCAGGCCTATCGAAAACAGACTGAAGATAGTCTGTCTGATGAAGAGGCCCTGCAGTTCGTTTTTGACCGCATAGAAGAGGCAAAGATCTGGATTCCGGATTATGAGATCGTCAACCATTACCGGGCGAAAAAGAGCCAGTTCAGAAAACGCCTTGCCGGAGAAAACGTGCCGCAGCATATCTATGCAATGGAGAGCATTCTGGATAGGGCGACACAGAAGATGGATGTCCTGGAAAAGAAGATCGAGGAGTATCAGGCATTCCAGTCTGAAATTCAGAAGCTGGAGGCATATTATACGAGCCAGCAGTGGAAGGATGATTATGCCATGGATGAAGCCGGCATCTTCCCAGAGAAATTGAAACGCGGAGTCCTTTCACAGGATGGTATTTGGAATCTGTTGGAACGGAACAGGGAATTGTCCCAGAGACTCGGAAACTCGGAGGTACAGGGGCATGATGACGATCATGGCTCGACTTACACACCAGAGAAATAAAGGAGTATGGCATGGGCTACTGTACTTGGGCCGGAATGAATGAGGCCAATCAGATTTATCATGATACGGAATGGGGAATCCCTGTCCACGATGACCGGCAGATGTTTGAGCATCTGACGCTGGAATGCCTTCAGTGCGGTCTTTCCTGGGATCTGATGCTGAAGAAGAGGGAAATCTTTCGTGAATGCTTCTGCAACTTCGAGTATGATTGTATTGCTGAGTTCGGCGATGAAGATGTAGAACGTATCCTGAATACAGAAGGGATGATCCGATCACCCCGCAAGGTACAGGCTGTTATCAATAACGCCCGGTGTTATCAGAGAGTGCGGGAGGAGTTCGGAAGCTTCTGTGATTACATCTGGGGATACTCCGGGGGAAAGACGATTCTCTATCTGGGCCATGATAAGGGGCCGATTCCGGTGAGCAATGGACTGTCAGACAGAATAAGTAAGGACCTCAAGAAGCGAGGCTTCAAATACGTGGGTGCTGTCACGATCTATTCCCATCTGCAGGCCTGCGGCGTCATCTGTGACCATGATCCAGAATGCCCTTGTTATCAGAAGATTGTTGCTGCGCATTCAACTGTACGGAAACGCAGGGACAAGGAGGTGCTCTGATTATGAAAGTATTGATTTTTAACGGAAGTCCCCGACCCAAGGGAAATACTAAACAGATGATCCAGGCTTTTTGTGAGGGACTGGAGACGGCAGGGCACGAGTATGGTGTATATGAGGTCTGCAAGATGAATATCCACGGGTGTCTTGCCTGCGAATACTGCCACACAAAGGGAAATGGACAGTGTGTTCAGAAGGATGACATGCAATTTGTCTACCATGAGCTTCAGGAAGCTGAGATGCTCGTGATCGCATCTCCGATCTATTATCATGGCCTTTCCGGACAGCTGAAATGTACGATTGATCGCTTCTATGCAGCAGCATATCCCAACAAACCGGAGAAGCTGAAGAAGGTGGCCATGTTCTTAAGCTCCGGTGATCCGGACATGTATGACGGGGCGCTGTTCTCATATAAGGGAGATTTTCTGGATTATCTGCAGCTGGAAGATATGGGAGTTTTCACAACTCATGGATATGATCTCGGTGTATCGGAGGAAAAGCTGGAGGAACTTCGCAGGTTTGGGGCGAGTTTGAGATAGCAGAGGATATCGGGACAAATCTGTTTGCAAAGATACTTCTTGATTGCGTCACTGAGGAAATGAGGTGGTCGTTTTGGAATACAGGAAGACAATCACATTGAAAGACGGCAGGATCTGCATCCTGCGCAATGGGACGGTAGAGGATGGGAAGGCTGTCCTGGATAATTTCATCCTGACACACGAGCAGACGGACAATCTGCTTTCCTATCCGGACGAATCGGACATTACTGCGGAACAGGAGGCTCAGTTCCTGAAAAGCAAGTCAGAAAGCGCCTGCGAAATTGAGATACTGGCGGAAGTGGAGGGTGTTGTTGCCGGTCTGGCCGGGATCGACCAGGTGGGCAGCAAATACAAGATCCGTCACAGAGCTGATTTCGGAATCAGTGTAGATCAGGCATACTGGGGACTTGGGATAGGTCGGGCTCTTCTGGAAGCCTGTATCGAATGCGCGAAAAAGGCCGGATATGAGCAGATGGAACTGAGTGTGGTTGCTGAGAACAGCAGGGCAATCGACATGTATGAAAAAGCCGGCTTTGTAGAATTCGGAAGGAACCCGAGAGGTTTCAAATCCCGCATGTCGGGATATCAGGAACTTGTGTATATGAGACTGGAATTGTGAGGATTTTGGGATGCTGGAAACCGAAAGACTGATCCTGCGCCGCTGGGAAGAGAGTGACGCGGAGAGCTTATATCAATATGCAAAGGATCCGGACGTCGGTCCTATCGCCGGATGGCCGCCACACCAAAGTGTGGATGAGAGTCTGGATGTGATCCGGAATGTATTTAACGGCCGGGAAGCGTATGCTATCTGTCTGAAAACGGACAACAAAGCAATCGGTGCGATCGAACTTAAACTGAACGGCCACACGGATATGACAGAACGTGACGATGAGTGTGAGCTTGGCTATTGGCTGGGCAAGCCGTTCTGGGGACAGGGGATTGTACCGGAGGCTGCCCGGGAGATGCTGCGACATGCCTTCGAGGATATCGGCATGCAAAAGGTCTGGTGCGGCTACTATGAAGGCAACCTCAAGTCAAAACGGGTGCAGGAGAAATGCGGATTCCGTTATCAGTGGACCACGGAAGGTGTCGATGTACCGCTCATGCACGAGACGTGGACAGGGCATGTCAATCTGATGACGAAGGATAACTGGCTCTGGCAAAAGCTCTATGAAGCAGCTAAGTCTGTGCAGAACGGCAGGAAGATTTCAGATTATGTCGAGGCAGGCGGCGTGGCTGCGGCCATCCTCTCTGCATCAGGAAGGATTTATACCGGAGTGTGTGTAGATACCTGCTCGACCCTCGGCATATGTGCGGAGCGCAACGCTATTTTCAACATGCTGACCAACGGGGAACAGGACATCTGCAAGGTGCTGGCTGTTATGTCAAACGGCAAGACCGGCGCACCCTGCGGGGCTTGTAGGGAGCTGATGGTACAGCTGATGCCGACGACATACAAAGACATCGAAATCATGTTGGATTATGAACAGGATAAAGTGGTGACACTCGGGGAACTGACGCCGGAGTGGTGGATCGGATAGCATACTAAACCAAGGGTCGGATGCTATTCTCGGGAAAAACTGTATATTTAAGATGATGGAGAAGATGCCATCTGCAACAGGTGAATTCCTGCGGCAGATGGCATTTTTTATCTCATACAATGGGTGCTTGCCGGGATATGGAATAGTTGTCCCGTAAAATGGGTAAACTGCTTCATGACCGGCTCACTATATTTGCCCAACGTAACAATTTTTTTTGGCGTAGAACACTGCTTATGCAAATTGCGCCACAGACCGGACGGTTTTGCGGAGCAAAACGGACGCGGAGCGGAGCGAGCGGACACCTTAACCTTATGATCTAAAAGCCATTCTCCTATACTGATGATAACCATCAATAGTGGTGGGAATTCATTTTATAGGAGGTAGGCTATGTTAGACTACAAGGACATTCTAACCAAGCGGTACGTACTGCGGCTTTCTCTCCGTGAGATCGCGGAGCAGACTGGAGCGGGAAAATCAGGAGTACATGATTTCCTGAAAGCATTCGAAAAGTGTGATGCACTGGAGTTCCCACTCCCACCCGGGATCACAAACGCCGGGATTGCCATGAAGGTGTATGGCAAGGTGCCGGGTGAAGGCGGCCGGGACGAAAGCTACGAGTATCCCGATTACCAGCAGGTTCTGAAGCTCATGAACGAGAGAAAGAACATGACGCTTCAGGTATGCTGGGACCGGTATGTAAAGCGCTGCAAGGCAGAAGAGAAGAAACCTTACCAGTATCGGCAGTTCTGCGAACTCTTCGGCAAGTGGTGCGAAGAGAACTACGAGACCGCCCACTTCACAGCAGTGATCGCCCAGACAATGGAGGTTGATTTTGCGGGCAAAACTTTTGACCTTATCAACCGTCTTACCGGCGAGATCACACCGATCGTTGTGTTTGTTGCAATCCTTCCGTATTCCCAATACATCTACGCTGAGGGTATGGAATCCACGAAGGAGATGCAATGGATCGAGGTCAACAACAACGCACTGAAGGCCTTCGGCGGCGTTCCGGCAATCGTTGTATGCGACAACTGCAAGCAGGCCGTGATTGCGAACAAGGACTGGATCCAGCCGGAGTTGAATCAGGACTATGCAGAATGGGCTGAACACAACCACACGGTGATCCTTCCCGCCAAGGTTCGGAAACCCCGTTTTTATCAGCGAAAAAGTGTTATCGGCAATCTCAGCCCGAAGCCTGATACTTACGGTAGAGTTCAGGCTGAGTAGCCATAAAACTTACCGATAATACTTTACACAAGTCCACAGAAATGAAGCAGGTAATCTTCTTTGCCTTTCCACTTCTTTTCCGGGACAGTTATGACGTTGCCATTACTATCTTTTTCAGGAAGTGCTTCCTGATCCACGGAACGGAGCGCTTCGGCCATTGCATCGTTGTCAGCATGTGCGTAGATAGCCGTCGAATCGATCGATGAATGGCCAAGGAAATCCTTTATATATGAGATCGGGATCCCTGCTTTATACATTGCCATTCCGATGCTATGACGGAACACATGGCAGTGCAGGTTCTCCGGAAACGCCGGCTCCATTTCATGTACCTGCTTTGCATATGCGGAAAGGAAGGAATTCACAGTCCTTGGAGACATTTTTGAATGCTTCCCATCGTGGATCGTATAAAACAGGTAGTCGTCATTCCTGCCGTCCGGATGGAATTCGGCAAGATATGCGTCAAGATGCGGGATCACTTCTGACGGAAGAGGAGTATATCTGGTTTTGTTACCTTTTCCATGAAGCCGGATTTGCACGTTGTTTCCGTTGCGGATGATATCCCCCAATGTCATGCTGACCAGTTCTTCGACCCGGCCGCCTGTTTCGTAGGCGTGGATCATAAAATACTGGTTACGTCTTCCGTTCCTTGTTGCAGTATCTGGGATGGCAAAAACAGTTTCAAGCTGTTCCGGAGTCAGATATTCCAGCTTTGGATCTGTTTTCCCCTTAAAGCGGCGGATGGATTTCACTTTCAGGTAAACTGCTGACAATGAAGCGTCCTCTTCGCTGCAATAACGCAGGAATGACTTGATCGCTGAAAGCCGGAGGTTTATGGTGCTGACCGCCTTAGATTGGCTATCCCTCAGCCAGATGCAGAAGCTATACACAAATTCCTTGCTGAAGCAGTGGAATCCAACCTTATCAAACGGGATCCCCTTCTGTTCCCGCAGATACTTACGGTACTGATCCAGGGAATCCGTGTAGTTTTTTACAGTTGCTGCGGTGAAATTACGTTGGGTAACAAGGTATTTATTCAGGAAATCCCGGAGCATCTCATAAAAGTAGAGTTCTGACTTCTTAATCCTCATGCGGCACCTCCGGAAGGATGGCGGCATTTACTTTCCGCATGCGGGCTTCGAATTCCGAATAGAACGGCTCCGCCAATGTAAGGTAATAATCCGTATCAGCAAAGTTGGAGTGCCCCACAAATTCACTCAGGTAAGGATAAAGCGCATTAAGATCCGCATTATCGCTGACCCACTGATTCAGCCTGTAAACACAGTAAGAATGACGAAAGTCATGGACCCTCGGTTTATTGCCCTTTGTGACGGCTGCTTCAGGAAGCGTGTCCCAGAACTCATGAAACCAGATGTCGAGAGTGGATTTACTATAAAAATCCCCCTTCTGGTTTGGAAAGAAAACCTTCCTTGCAGGAAGGTACCGCTGAATGATGCAGTCATACCTGTGAAGCAGATCCAGCATATCCGGACTGACATAGATGATACGTGCTTCCCAGCCTTTTGATCCCCTGATAAAGATCTTTCCGGTATCAAGATCCACATCATCTACGTTTAGCAGCCTTGCTTCTGAAGCCCTGAGTCCGCATGTATAAAGCAATCGGAAGATCACCGGGATCACATAACAGCGGTATGGTGAAAACGAAGATTTTCTGCATTTGTCGATGGAAGAAAAGAATGCTTTCAGCTCGGTCTCCGTGAAAATGTGGGCATCGTAATGGATCTGTTTATTCGGAATCCCTCCCGGGATAATGTATGCTTCTTTACCTGTACCGACAAGGTACTTTGCTAACTGCCTCACGGGTGTCACTCTTCTCAACAGGGTATTCTGGTGGAACGAAGAGCATTTATCAATCCATGCATTGCAGATTTCCTTGGAAAGAATGTCGCTATCAGGAAAGGATTTTGAAATCATGGCATCAAGATAACCCAATACTCTGGCGGAAGTATTGTATGGATATCCAGCAGCCCGTTTCTGGATAATAAATGCCTCTATATCGGCGCGGAACTTACTGCGGTATACAGGATCAGCCATGCCGCTCACCTTCTTCCCAGTATTTCTGTCCGATCAGTGAGAAGTCGAGCGGGCATTCGCGAAGCATCTGTTCTTCCATAGACAGATACGGCTTATCCGATTCCTTGGATATGTGCCCCAGCGTATCTGTAATAACCTGGTGAGGAACCTTTTTCAACAGGAGTTTGTGCGTCAGCGTATATCTGCAGACATGAACCCCCTGACTGTCGCGGTTTACGGTCTTTATGTTGGCCTGTGAAAAAAGCTGGGAACAGACCGTATACATCGAGGCAAGCTTTTTGTAAGGCGCCTGTTTCCTTACAAATACATGCGGGCAGGCACGCGCATCCTCCGGCCGCTCATTCATGATGTAGTCCATGATACTGTTGCCGACGTCCTCCAATAAAGGAAGGCAGAGAGTTACTCCGGTTTTTTCCTGCTCCAGAACGATCCGATCTTTTTTCCAGTCGATCTGGTCGAACCGCAGATTGCAGATATCAACGTCTCTCAGTCCAAGACGGAGCGCCAGCCGCATCATCGCTTTGGTCCGCAAGGGTGCTTCCTTCATGGTCTGGTAGAGCTTCGCTTCATCTGAAGCGGTGATATAAGGCCTGAGGTGAATCCGTTGATATGCGGGAGCCATGACCATGCCTGAAAAATCTGTCGGAACAAACCCTGCAGCGAATAAATAAGACAGGATCTTGCGGATGATCGGATATACGGTTCCCCTGCTGTTCAGGTTAAGCTTTTCTGACAGGAAGACAAGCATGTCCTGGATCTGCGCAGGCTTTAGCGTAAGAAGATCATTAACAGTATTAACTCCCAAGCCTTCGATCATATTTCGAAAAGTATAGTCACAAAGGTCAAGGGTATTGTTTTCAAGGTTCTGAGTACGTAAAAATGCTAAATACTGCTGGCGGAGATGTTCCAGTGTTTCTTCATGACAGCATACTTTTCGTGAACGAAACAGCTTCCACTTAAAGCAGCCTGTATCAGCGACTTCAAGCAGTACACAAGCTGCACGGCGGCGTATCTTCCTCTTCCATTCGTGCAAGTTTCCAGCATGATGTTTCTTATCCGCATCTTCAATGAAAAACCTGCATCTTTCACGCGTGAATGCTGTATCGCCGCCGAGATAAAGAGATATATATAATTCCCGCCATGCTTTCATGTACTGACCACCGGTTGATGCGGAAAGCTGAAGATACTCCATTTCGATTTCCGCCCTGCGGATCAGATGACCGATGTCAATACTTCCGTCAATGATCGGAAATTCTACAGTCCGGAATGCGCACTCTGCCTCGTAGGAAGATGGGATTTCAGGCTCATTATAGAGGGTCCCTTCCGGCATAAATGCCCTTGTTCCAGCTTCCTTGTCCACAAGACGTACGGTATGGAATAGCTGGAAACGAAGATCCGGCGTATCTGCCCTGGAAACATAAGAATCATATAGTTCCTGGCAAGGCTCGGTGAATCCTGTTTTCTCTGCGTGATCAGACAACTGTTCCAGGTAACGCCTGCGCACATCGTAAGTTGAAGGAGCAAGCAATAGCTTCTGTTGTACAAGGACAGCGTTCACAACTTTTTGCAACTCGTTCATCTCAATTCTCCTTTCTGCCGCAAGTATCATAGCGGTCAAGAACAGGATATCAATTGAGTGAACTGAGAAAAATGTTATCAGCAATCAAGATGATGAAATCAAAGGATTAACTGCTTTCATAAAGCTTTATACGCCGAGATTGCCGATAACACTTTTTCGCTGATAATCCCGGTTATCGGTAATTACTGATAATAAGGACAAATCCTCTGTGGAAAACGCGGTCGGCATTCTCGAGAAGGGGTTCTTCCATGATCTGGAAGAACGCAGGTATTTCTCGCTTGAACAGTTCAACGAAGACCTCTGGGAGAAGCTGGAAGAGCTGAATGACGCTCCGTTTAAGAAGAAGGAGCATTGCCGCTCCTACTATTGGGCAGAAGAAAAGGAAGAGTTGATGCCGCTCCCCTCCACGCAATACCACTACATGGAGAGGGCAACGGCAAAGGTATCAAGCGACTTCCACGTACGCTTTGACAATGCTTATTATAGCGTAGACAAAGCATACCTGCACAAAAAAGTTGTCATTCGTGCCACCGCATCCGTTGTCAAGATCTTCAGCCTCGAAGGCGAACTGATCATTGAATGGCCCAGAGCCACTTACAGAGGCGAATGGAAAACGGACACAAGCCGCCTCCCGAAAAACTATGAAGATTTCTCAGAATGGAACAGCACCTACTTTATCCGGAAGGCATCCACGGTTGGCAGCAACACTACGGAAGTGATCAAGCGGATCCTGAAGAGCCGGAAGCTGGAGGTCCAGACCTACAGACTCTGTGTGGGCGTTCTTGGCTTCACAAAGAAGTACAGCCGCCCTGCCCTGGAGGAATGCTGCAGGCGTGCTCTCACTGCTGAGAGGACAACATACACCTATATCAAGAATACCATTGGCGCAGTAGCTGAAGAGCTTGGTGCCGAAGGCTACAATACTGATAAGAATAAAAAGCGGAACGAAGGCTCCTACATCATGGACAGCAGCTACTCCGATATGGAAAAACTGCTGAATCGCAGCCGTACTCTCGCGGATCAGTCCGGAAAGGAGGCACAGCGATGAATACAGGAACAAAGGAGCTGAAGTCGATCCTGGAGGAACTGGATGAGTTAAGACTGCCGCATATGGCTGCAGAGCTTGAAACTCTCTATAAGCAACCTGCTTTTGTCAATACAGGCCGTCTGGAGCTGATCAGTTCCATCATCCACGCCGAATACATCGTATCGATTACAAACCGCTATACATCGCGCTTAAAGAAGGCAAAGCTGAAAGGCAGCGACAGTTGCCTTGACCAGTGTGTTGATTCCAAAGAACGCCAGTACCAGCCACTGGATATCGTCCAGACGCTCTCATCGCTGGATTTCATACGAACTGGCATGAACCTTTGCATCTTCGGGGCTTCTGACAGCGGAAAAACTTATCTTGCAAGAGCGCTTGGCGCTGAAGCATGCAGAGAGTATCGTGTAGGCTACTACCACTGCGAAGAACTGGCAAGTGAGCTGGCCGCCATCCGAAAGATTGATTTCAAGCAGTATCAGAAGAAAGTAAAGTCAGTCATAAATCTTGATCTTGTGATTCTGGACGACTTTCTTCTGCACCCTATCACGGAAGATGATGAAGTCAAGGCTCTGTATGATGTCCTGGAAAAACGGAATGAATTGTCAAGGAGCTGTATTATCTGCTCACAGCGTGAGCCAAAGGCATGGCCTTCTATGCTGATGGAGGATGAGGTCTCATCCAACTCGCTACTCAAGCGAGTGACGAAACATTACATCGTTAT
>JAFUZM010000356.1 GCA_017476605.1 Clostridia bacterium | reverse complement strand
TGATCCAAGAGTACTCCTAATTGCCGCTTGTGATAGTTCTTGGTACCGGAGATCGTTTCCTCGATCCATCCGTCAATAATCAGTTGCTCATTCTTGCAGAACCTCTCAATCTCAAATCGCTGGTTCTCGACGGTCTGCTTATCGGAACTCACGCGCACATAACCATAAATCATATATATCAGTTTAGTATATACAAAAAAAAAGAGCCGTGGAACGGCTCAATTCCACGGCTCAGTGTAATTCAAAAACGACAGTATAACTTCGTGAGCCTATTTGATAAGTTCTACATTCGACAATTCTCTGCCGATACGATGTATTCCGTCCTGTATACGCGCAATTTGTACTTCGGATATGTATTGACCACGGCGGTACTGACGCATTAGAGTATCGTTCATCCCGATATATCGCGCCACCTGGCTCACATTCAAATACGGATGTGCCTCATAGAATGAGGCGATATCATACTGATACTCAAACTCTAAATTCCTCAATTCATCCGGTACAGGCTCTCCCATCGCTGCAAACACCTCCGGTATTTCCTGGAGAGCTTCTTCGAAATCTCTCTTGGCATCTTCGAGCGTCTTGCCGTTTCCGCTAATAGTGTTTTCTAAATTTGGGGTATAGATGCCATAGCTACCATCTTTACCACGTTCTACAACCGCAATAGTTTTCATAGGTCTTATGTGTTTGTTTTGTGATTGGTAGGGCTTTATTTAAGCCCTACCTGTTTCATTAGCTTGTTTAATAATCCCGGTTTAATCTCTTCAGATTGATGTCTCGGAATAATGAGCACCTGCTTTTTTGCTTTATAGTAATAATGGTCGTGCTCTCCACCATGTTTTACGAACTGAACTTCTATCCCATTCTTCTTCAGAAGTCTTAAAAATTCACTGGTTTTCATTTATTATCTGTTTTTGAATTACAATGCAAAGATACTACATTTTTGTGATATATGCAAATTTTTGAACAAAAAAATGCAAAAAAATGCATTTTTTCACGAAAATGGCATGTTTTCGCTATATAAATTATTATACCGGATTAACCGGCTTTAGATTTTTTAGTGCTTCATGCATCCGGAGCTTGATCGTCATACACGAATTGAGATCATCGATCTCCTGGATAAATTCACAATTGCCTCCTGCCTGCCAGTTATTGGAACTTAGAAAAACGCAAATACCACCCCAGGCAGTTTCAAGGATGGCTATCTTGGCATGCATCGGAATGTTATAGGATAGTCCATCCCATCTTGATCATCGCCTGCACCCAGTTCTTTTTGCGCCGGTGCCCGCCTTCCATATAAACGGTAATATGTTTCAGTGTACCATCGCCCGCTGCGCGATTTAATTTCACTCCAGCAGCCTGTGGCATTTCAAATGTGCAGCATGTCAGTTCTATGCCGCCTCCCATCTCTTTTGCTTTCTCGATGACCTTATCGACCAGCGATATTCGTTTTCCAAACCAAAATTTCATAATGTTACGTGAATGGATTGTCTGCTACCTCTTTTCCGGAATCATCGATTCTACGCTCGAAGTCAATATCGAGTAATTTTGCCAGCACTTCATACTTGAATGCATACGCGCTGCTTACGGTGCTATGTTTAACCATCTGCCTAGTCGCGATCTGTGCGCCGCTGCTACTCTCTGTCGTCTCAAAATCGGCGGTTTCCCATGTGAATCGCGTCGATTTCACTAAGCCGATATAGGCACTATGACTCCGGAAATAGTTCACCAGTGTCTGCCGACTCAATGCATCTTTGCCGGTTACTTCTTTGCAATATGCACTATATGCACTCTCTAGGTGCAAGTATAGGATCTTGCATCCCTTTCCTACCTCCACGGATTTTTCGCCACTACCTTCTTTGATCTTGATGCCATTCTCGCGGCTTTCATCGATCTTGATCTCACGGCCGATAATCACCCTACCGGTACTGATTTGTGTATTCAGGCTCTGGAAGAAGTTGCCAATCTTGCTGGTAGTAGAGATATTCTCCATCTGATCCGATACCTTCTTAACGGCCATCTCATAGAAATGTGCATGTTCCCATGGTAATTTGATATCGCATTGTTCCTCTACGAGGCGGCTGGTAGCGGAGAGGATTGCGATACTCCGGATGACGCGCTCAAGGCCGTCCTTATTGGTTGTTGATTCCCATGTATCGGCTTTCATGCGCGCTACCTCTTCATTAAAGAATCTTTTGAAGTACCGTTCAAAGATTGGCCGCTGCCGGATGATATCACACAGGATATTACCCATTCCTAGTTCTGCCTGTTGCTTCAGTTTCTCGAATAGTTCTGTCTCTGCCTGGCTAAATCCGTCCTCTTTCTTCGGTACTTCACAGATGATTACGCGGTTACTCAGAGATCCGTCATCCTGTTGTGGTGTATCCTGACCTAATAGAATCGGCGCGGCATTCGTTTTGCTGATATCGAGACTCTTATTAGCGATATCCTTTACCTTGGTACGACCTTTGTCGTCATATACGGCGGATTTGAGTCCTTGGAACTTGATCTGACTAATCCCGTTGTCGTTATACTCTTCCATGATCACCGGCATATTCCGGAAGTGCTCAAGGAAAATAAAGAAGGCTGCGTCGGATCCGCTGTTCAGATTAAACACAGCTGCTTTCCTGCGCATCCATAATCCGCGGATTCCGTATGCCAACTCCGTCTTTCCGGATCCGGAAGGACCGGCGAAACAGAGTGCCGTGAAACTACCTACAATAGAATAAATCAGATCGCGGAAACTGCAGGCGATAGCGAATAATACCGCCCATTTGCCATTCTGGTTTACTTGAAATACCTGGTCCATCAATTTAGCCCAATCGGTTAGTTCCATACGATCCTTTGCTTGTGGCTCTTTATAAAAGGCATATTCATCCTGCTCGTATGGATTATCTTCCTGACGGCCGCCTAACCGGATACTGGAACTGGCGGGGCTGTAGAATCGCATATTATTGACTTCTGCCACTCCTAAGTTGTTGGTATAGTCCAAATGCCATTTACCATCCTTATCAGGATAATAGACGGCATTGGGAAGCATCATGAATCCTTCCGGCTGCCATCCGAATACCCGCGTCTCGAAGCAGTCCGTAAAATTGTAACTCAGCACCTGGCGAATCTTATCCCATTGCTGGGGAGTACCGTTGAAGTTATATGCTCCGGAGGAAAAGAGGCGTTTCTTCATATCCTGGAGACTCACAAAGGCATCACTTGGCCATTCTACGAACTGCTGGCCGCCGTGCATGTGATATAACCGGATGACGCGCTTGCTGTGATCCGTCGATGGATCTACGAATAGCAATGCCTCCATATAGAAATCACTCACTACCGTGTGACCGCCTCCTTTTTCGTTCTTGAATACATATGCTACCGGCCGCTGCTCTTCTTTGTCTTCATCGGGATTAGCTAAGAGAGGGAAAAAGCCATACATTTGATATTGCTTACTCATTACCTCGTCCTGAGTTACGTATTCCGGTACATCGTATAGATTGGTAGCCGCCAAGCGTCCGGATAACTCCGTTCGCTTGCGCTCAGCCTCTCGCCGGTCTTTGCGAGTTCCTAAGATCTCCTTCAGCAAAGAATTGTAGCTGCTCATCGACAGACGCAATTTCTTGCTGAAATCAGCTCTGTTTACCTCTCGCACTGTCGCATCGCTGTCTGCGATGACGCGGATGCACTTGCGTACTAAATCGGTTCTCGTGTCGCTGGCTAGATCCGTATCCTGCAAATCATCTTCGTATTGACTAAGATACCACTCCGTGAATCCCATTATCGATTGGTCTTCTCCGCTGCCGGCAATAACTCTTGTGCGGATACCGTCATGGTGAATAGCGCATGCAACTTTCAGGTTAACGGAATCATCCATGTCTTCATTATTGGCATTCACTAACTCTTTTGCCCGGAGGGTTACGTTCTCCCAGCCTCGAAGCTGCTGCACGGTGTTTTGGTTGGCGCCTCCGATCCATAAGATAGTCGGAGCGGCGTCCATATTCTTAAAGAAATAATCTTTGCTGAATGTCAGAGTCAGTTCATTTCCTTGCTCTTTACGCTTGCCTTCTGCCTCCTCTGCGCCATATATACCATCCTTCCAATCACTCTCTGACACTTTGTGTTTGTTCACGCTCGCGCGGACATCCGCTGGTTCGCTTTCATATACGATTGCGGTACTCCGGATCAGATGACTGCGATAGACATCATCCGGTACGAGCGCTACCATCTCTGTGAAATGGTTCAGATTAGCGGTCTTCTCGTTAGGATCCTCGGATACAGGATATACTTGCTGCAGATAATCATACCACCGTTTGGTATGGTTGCCTAATATCACCGGATATCCTGTATCTTGAGCTTTATGCTTGGATAGCTTCAGCAGCCAGCTGTCTGGATCCTCTCCGTCTGGAAGGATGCATACGTTTACGTCGAATCCTGCCTGAAGTAACAGCTTCATACTCTTCAGCGTGGCTGCGCGGCCGGCATTGTCGCCGTCGTACATTAGGATCACCTTCTCGCAATAACGCTTCAGCAATCGCACCTGCTTTTCGCCGAATGCCGTACCACTGCCGGCTACCGTATTTACGATTCCGCTCATCCACATCCGGATGACATCGTTCTGTCCCTCGACGATATACACCTCGTGCTCCTTCTGCATCTGCCGCTGCGCCTGCCGCAAGCCAAACAGGATGCTGTCTTTATGAAACAGTATGCTTTCTGCGCTATTCTTGTATTTGGCGCGATCGTTTGGATTGAGTGTTCTGGCTGTCCATCCTACCAGTACACCACTGGGACTATAGAACGGATATGTGACTCTCCCTCGGAACTCGTCCGATGCAGAATAACCGATACCATATTCTGCGGCTGCTTCTGCGGAGATCTCGCGCTTCTCCAGGTACTCTACCAGTTCCGGCTGATCCGGATTACTGGTGTATTCCTTTTGCCGGCGTTCATTATCGCGGATCAGATTCTCTCGATCAATACGTGCTGCGCGTTCCTCTTCTGTCTCCTCCGGATCATCCGGCATATCGATATGTGCTTTATCGGCAAGGATCTTTACAGCTTCTGCAAATCCTACGCATTCGATTTTCTGCACATATTTGATAGCTCCGCCGCTCTCGCCGCAAACGAAACATTTAAAGATCTGCTTGCTGGGAGAAACGCTCATGGACGGATGCGTGTCTGCATGGAAAGGGCAAATACCCCACAGGTTTGCACCTCGTTTGCTCAAGCTCTGATACCCGCGGATCACATCCTCTACAGGATTGGCGGCTTTTACTCTATCTAAAAACTCTTCACTTATCATAATGTCATCTCATTGTCTGGATTTACCCACTCGTCAGTTGCCCATATGTGCTTTTTGCATACGTCTCCGGGCCTCACGCTGGCAGCTGTGAGTACGCAAAACATTCTGCTGTCATCATCGCTCGTCCCGGTTATATTGCCGTGCTCGTCTTTGAATGCCGCTTTACTTCCACCAACGGAAAATGCCTGCCTGTCCTTTTGCATGACAAATATATCCATCAGATCACAGTTACCACAACATGGCTGCGCTCCTTGATGGTCTTCCTCAGAGATTGATCTACGCTTGTATGTAAATGTTTTTTTCATGGGAATATATAGTTACTTACTAAAATTCATCTTCAGTTGTACGCCTTGGGTGCGATAGTTCGTCACCTCCTTTTTCCAGCGTAAGTGTTTTTTGAGCATTGCCTCTTCTGTTACCAAGTCTGTCAGATGGTATTTCTTCACAAATGCTTCTGCGCTGTCTTTGTAATCAATACCCTTGTGATAGCGCAGGTTATCCATGTAGGTATGCAAAAGCATATCAAAATCTAATAGTAGTTTCATACCCACATTTTTCTCCCCTTTGTATGTCAGATAGTTATACACATCCAAATCCTTCAGGTTACAAATCTTCTCATTCACCATCACAAGCAGGTTCCCATTCCGTGGCTCTGCTTTGGCAGGCGTCTTAACAAGGCTGTTTACAATGGCATGATTCACCAGCGACGAGGCGGGGAACTGCACCACATCCGGTATTGGACTGGGGTATCTCCGTCTGGCATACTCCGCCAGATACGGCTTTACATATATATTCAAGATAAGCATGGCGGTTCTGTTAAATAAATGGTTGCATCTAATCTTTTCCGGGCTATAAACAGTTCCACCGTGGCTTTCACCATCCGCAGAGCTCCGCTTAACTCCGCTTCGCCCGGAATAGCAATATCGATCACTCCGAAACCGGTATGTTCGTCTTTGGCATACATCTGTACTTGTCCTAACAGACGCGGGCTGTTATCTATCCAGTCCATCAGCTCTGCATGGATGCCCGGCTCGCTGAAGTTCACATGCACATGCAGTTCATTCACCTCCGTCCGGCAATCTTCCGGATCCAACGGATGACCTTTGTAAATATGAAAGCAGATCATAATATCAATTTTTATTAATAAACTCTACGAACTTTGGTATATTTCTCATTAAATACGTAATCTCGACATTCCGAGTTTTGATATCTCAAACTCACTATGATTACGCATAGAATCTTTACGCATATATCATAGTATTTTGGATTACTGCAGATATCCATTACGCAGATCTCGTCATCCACATTCATGGCGTGTACTTTTTCGCTCAGCCATCTGTATTGCGCATCAACACGATTGCTATCGCGCGCTCTTGCTTTCAACAGCAAATCAAAGTCTCCATTCCATTTGTACTGGCTTAGATCTATTTCCTGTGTGTCCATAATCTGCTGTATTTATTAGGTTATTATTAGGTTATTCATATAAGAGCACTATGACTCCAGTATATCACCTAACTGGATTATATACACCTTTTCGCTTTTGGGAGCACCCCAGTCCTCGCGACCGTAACCTATCCGGATACCATCAACAGTGATAAGCATGGTCTCCGGACTGCCTTGTCCGCGGTGGAACCGAACGGCGTCATAGTGCTTCAGGAATGTTCTTGGACAGACCTTGCACATGCCGACATCGAAACCCGGTGGGCATTGGTTATTGCAGGCATGGAACCGGTGCCAATAAAAATCATTCCTCTTCCGGTACTCCTCTTTCTTCTCTCCGGACGCGATCATGTCATACCACTGATAGGTGAGCGACAGGTCAAGAACCTCGAACTTGCACTTGACAACCTGCTCGAACGGTTCACGCAGTTCGCAGAACCGGCACTTGCTGCAAGCGTAAGAACCTAATCCCATGACTACATTGGGTTCCCCTGCAGTCTGCCCATACGGGCACAGTTCCCTGGAGTATGCAGCTCCATCTTCGCCTAACTCGGCAGAGTATTTCAATATCTTGCTCATTGCTCGCCTCCTTTCAGTAATGCCTTCAGCACGAACTCTATACCCCATTCCACAGCCTCCTCGTAGCTGCTGAAGTCTCTTGCCTGCACGCCTATCTCGAAATTCTGTCCAAAGAGATCTTCGAGACTCCGAGGAACTATAACTATGGTGACATAATTATCAGTCCTCCGGGCATAACCACCTTCCACCGATACATGATGCACTTCCCGGAGCCACCGCTGCGCCACTGCCAGCGGTGGAGCAGAGAAATACTCCCTGTCGTTAGGATTGTACTTGTTCGAGACAAAATGGTTGTAATCCCGCTCTTCAATGATACCATGAAGCTCGCAGTTATCCATCTCGAAAGGAAGATCCACCCGTGCTTCCTGATAGAAAGTCAGCACCTCCCAGTCGAAGCCTGCCAATTTGAGCAACTTTGCGGTCTCAAGCATTACAAACGACTGATGAGCACTATAGTCTGTTTCCTTATTAATCCTACTCATTGCTCGCCTCCTTCCTCCTCATCTTCAACGGTAAAAACTCGTCTCGTCCGGATCATGGATGACAGAGATGCAACGCTTAAAACTCAATATCCGGAAATTGTCAGTTGCGTTCTTCGCCGGAAAACAAAGATCACCGTCGGAACCATTCAACACGATTGCCGGCAGATTGGTCTTAGGGTTGGCTTCGTGTAACTTCTTAGCCCATTCCACCACCATCCCGTAAATCAATATCCGACCTTTCGCAGTACACAAACGGTTATGGAATTTCTTATGGCAATAATCCTTAACCGCTTTCTCTATCGTCGTACCTTGGAGAGTACCCACATACTCCACAAAAAACATTGCTTCCATAATTACCATGCTTCCGGAAAGTTCAACGACTGGCCGCGTTTAGCGACGAAATTCAGACCGACGCCGGTCTTGGTCGGTTTAATCTCTGCCTTAGCTGCATTCATACTGGCACCGAGGTTCCAGATATACGACACTACCGCTGGGAGTACATTCGCATTGCAGGGGATAATCATCCCCAACACGTCAGTGATCTCCGTTTGGCTCATTCCTACCAAGGTGCGCGATACGTCAGCAGCCTTGACCTGTAATTGTTCTTTTGTCATAGCATTTTAGTTTTTAGACATTAATATTATTGTTTATCTTAAATCCGTTCAGCAGCTCCTGCAGTTCCCGGATTTATTCTGTTTGATCCCAGCCCTCCAGTTGGCAAGCCACCATGTCCGCTTGAATATCGGCGAGCAGTTTGCACCGCATATAATGGCGAGCGAGCTTCTGAATCTTGTACCGCTCATCCGGAGTGAGGTCACTTAGTTTCTTGACGGAGCCCATGCTTGACATCCCTTTCCTTGGTAAACATATCTATGCCTCTCGCGGTTCGGACTCTCGCAGCTATCTGAAAGATGTCTTGACTGAACAAGTACCGACGCTCCATCTGCTCCGGATAGTTGTTCACAATCCGCCGTGCCTGGGCGTAAATATCATTCAGACTCTTATCCATCACTTCAGATACGGCTGAATGTATTTCTCCATGTACCGCTTCCGGATCATGATTGCCTGGCGTGTCATCGTAACTCCTTGGAGTGCCATGGACACCGCGCGCGTTGATGCGTCGAACTCACGAGCTAACACTTCAACGTAACCACGGGGTGGAGGTGGTACAAACGTGCTTCCTAATCCGGCCGATTGCAAAAATTCCACTGCGGTTGTCTCTTTGTTCTTTTCCTGTTCTTTTTCCATATTATTTACAAAAAAATAAAATTAGTTGCTTTTTTATTTTCATATATCGGAAAAATTTCGTAACTTTGCGCACAAAAATCGTTCTATTTCTTTCCGCCAGAAATGGCATCCTTTAGTAGCTGCATGCATTCTGCTATCTGCAGATCCTTTGCGCGCAGTTGCTCCTCGTATGATCTCCGTTGCTCTCCAAACTCCTTGATGAGCGCAGAAAGATCTCCTGATAGAACCTGAGCGGTCGAGTTCGGCCCAGTAGCCGTAGCATTCCCATTGCCTTCTATTACGACACCGGCGGCTTTAACTGCATCTTTGATTCGTTTTAGCATCTGCTTTGTTATCTCCTTCGATCCAACTAGGAGCTGCGACAGATAAGTAGG
>JAFUZM010000355.1 GCA_017476605.1 Clostridia bacterium | reverse complement strand
TAATGTTTACGAAAAGGGGATCAAGGTATCTGATGAAGAATTGGAGGGTATCAATATATTGAGGAATGAGTTCTGTGGAAACTGGAATTACACAATATATCCGTCACAAAACGCATAATTAATTTATCGACAGTTCCTAACGGATATTGACAGTATATACCAAGGAGCGAAATTCTTCAACCTTCGGAAAGCCTTGTAGAATCAAGCTTTCCGGGGACATGGTCCCGTAGCTCAGCAGGATAGAGCGGTCGCCTCCTAATAAAGCGGTTGACGGCCGCCAAAAATGAGTGACGGATCGCATCACCAGGTGGAATCTGCCGCCTTATCTCCCCTCTGGACGGTCGCCAAACTGCTAACAAAAGGCGGACGGTAGAGGTCAGATGATAATCGAACGCTCCGCATTGCTAACACAGCTAACGCGGAACCGTCAAGTTTCTCCCCTCGGTCAGGAAGACCGAGACTTCCCTGAAAGCCTTGTAGAATAAAGGTTTCGGGGACATGGTCCCGTAGCTCAGCAGGATAGAGCGGTCGCCTCCTAATAAGAAGTCGGACTGCCGCCTGAATTGAGCGATCAAGTGCCCCAAATCCCCCGGAATCTGTTCGATTTTCCCTCCCAGAGCTACCGCCAAACAGCTAACGCGAGGCGGACGATAGAGGGCATGTGAAAGTCGAACACGCCGCCCGCAGTTAGCCAGCTAACGCGGAAAGCCCGAATTACTCCCTTCGGTCAGGAAGACCGAAAAGCTCGAAAGCCTTGTAAAATAAGGATTTCGAGGACATGGTCCCGTACCTCAGCAGGATAGAGGGTCCGCCTCCTAAGCGGAACGTCGCGCGTTCGAATCGCGCCGGGATCGCCAAAAAAGCCCGTTTTTGAAGCAAAAAGCTGCTAACAGCAGCCTGCTAACAAAAGCGGGCGTTTTTCTTTTTCTGCGGAGCCATTTTGCTAACAGATTCAGCGTACCTGTTTGCAGGTTGCCAACATTTTTCCTGGATTTCTAACGACGCTCCCTTATGTTGGCTCTCAAAATTGCAAACATCGGCGGACGATTCAGCTAAAAAATGTAGTGGATAAAACGGCATTGTTTCCCGGCTTTCTTCCAATATAACTGTGCCAGAAGCGTAAATCCGGAATACAGTTCGCCTAGCCCTCCTTGAATATAGCCGCTATTCTTTCCCTTTGCATTTGGATTTTCAGGAAAGATCAGAAGGTTATCGCCGCTTTGCAAAGCATCCACAGATTGACGGAATGTCTTAGTCAACTGGGCTGGTTTATTGCGATAAACCGGGATTGCTTCCAAACGATCCATCGCCCAAATGGAAAGTGGAGCGAGGATTTTTCTGCATATCGGCATCTTCCAGGCATTCGGTATCCAATTCATATTCGACACCGTATATTGAAAAACATATTGTGCCATTTCATCTTTGTCGATCATGATTTCTGAAATAACCCAAGGCCGAACATCCACAGGAATATACAGCATACCGACGATTGGCCCATAAGGTGATACCATCCAGCATTTTTTTCGGCAAGTTTGCGCTGCCATCAGCAAATACGGCAAAAGACATTGTGTACCTCCAATGATTTTTCTGTTGTTATTTCTCTACCTGCGGAATGAAACGGGATGCGAATTTTCCTTTTCCCTCCTGCTTCACATAATAATACCCAATGACGGAAAAAACGATGGCTCCGATCATATTCACGATCAGATCCTTCATCGTATCATGAATCCCAATATCCAAATATCCGCCAAGGCCCAGCGCCTCCTGCGAACCGTCCGAGTGGACGATGATCACGTCCGCAATATCCTTGACGGGGATTGCTTGTCATTCGTCGCATCCAGCATTACGGTATTAAAGCTATGAACGATGGCGTCTTTTTGCATATCCAATGTAAAAAGGTGATCTGCGATATATTCATAGATTTCCCAACAGACCCCCACTGTCATAGAAAAACAGAATGCAACGACAGCAAGATAAAGGGGAGATAATCGAATAGAAAAGCGCTCCTCCCGATTCAGAAAATCCACCATAGCAAACCCAATGGCGGCACAGTTAAAGCCGTTCAGCGTATGAAGCAAGGTATCCCAATGGGGTACGCGAACATAGAAATTATTGATTTCACCCAGGATATTGGCGGCAAAAACGAACAGGAGGATGATGCATTCCAGCGTGCTGGGCAGGGTAACGCGCAGACGTTTTGTTAAAATGCTGGGCAGCAGGAATAACAGCAAGGTAAAACAGGAAATGAAAACGGATTCATAATCTCGGCGAACAGCCGACAATATGGCGGTCAGGATCACGAGAAAGCGCAGCACAAGAAAAACTGTCAGTGTACTTTTTTCGTGATACCAACGATTCTCTTTTTTCTGCTTGGCCATTCTTCCAACTCCTCATTTCGTCGTCTCGCCATTTGGATAAATTGCGTTTTCTCATCGTTTTGAAGGAGCGCTGTTCTTCCGCTTTCCAGCTTTTTGCGCTGGCATCGAGTTCACTTCAACCCGGTGCTCTGTTTCCGCGTTGGGCTCATCTGTATGCCATCGTTCGTGTACCCATTGCCGGATCACCAGATAATCCTCATGGATCGTTTTTCGATAAATGCCGTTCCAGAGGGTAACGGCCAAGGCAGCCAGGGCCGGGCTGAACACCATCCCCAGGATACCGCCCAGACGCAGCCCGACGAACATACTGATCAAGCTCACGACAGGAGAAATACCGATGTTATGGCTGAGCAGCTTAGGCTCCGTCAATCGGCGGATGGCGAGCAAGCCGTAAAACAATCCCAGGGCCTGGACGGCGGAAGCAATGTTTCCTTCCAGCAAAGCAATAATCGCCCAGGGATAATAAATCGTCCCGTTGCCAACCAAGGGAAGGAACTCCAGGATAGAAGCAGAAATGGCAATCAGCATGGCGTATTGATTGCCCATGATAATCCAATAAACGCTGCCGACGAGCAGAGACAGCAGCGCGTAGATGCCCTGAACCCGCAGCCAGCCGATCAAACCCGTCAAGGCGCTGTGGGTCAGCTTTCCCGTGTCGGACGCCGGATCACCGATTTTGTGGCGAACAAACATCGCATGGATTTTCTCATAATCCCTGGAAAAAAAGTAAATGCTGAAAACGAGGATATTCAGGTAAACGAAGGCAAACGGAATACCGGCGGCCATACCGGGCACATAGCTTAAAGCCTTCCTCCCCAGTTCGGATGCCCGTTCAGTGATCCATATCAGGATCTGATCGTTTTCCTTTGCCGCCAGGTTGATCCTGCCGCCGGTCGCTTCATTGATTTTTTCGTTCAATCGTTGGAAGGTTGTTCGGATGATGCCTGCCTCGTCCCGGATGATCGTGCCGGAATTGTTGAGCAGATACGTTACCTGATTGACGCCGAAGGAACCGAACCAAATGATTAGTCCTACCAGAATTGCGCAAAGCAGGATGACAGGCAGCATGGCAGCCGCCCCATGGCGCATCCGCAGCTTGGTTTCCAAAAACCGTGTGACAGGTTGGAGCATGGCAGCGATGGGCAGAGCGATCAGAAATGGCGAAAAAAAGCGCCATACCACAGGAGCAAACAGCCATACCGCCAGGATCAGCAGCAGGCCGAAGCAGCCGCAGCACAATAATCTCTCCGCCGATATGCGAGCCTTGCTCATTTTTCATCCCCCTGTTTATACGAGCGCATACAGAAAACGGATCATTCGTGTCCCAAACGTGTTTTTCTGCGCTTTTTTCGGATCAAACAAAGCACATATTTCCGCATCATTCTGAAATTGTTTCATGAATTGACGCACAAACAAGGAATCCTCGATCATGGCGCAATTTTCTTCATCCAGCTTCATGCTGCGCACGTCCAGATTCACGCTGCCGATACAGGCAATTGCTTCATCCTGACATAATGTTTTTGCGTGAAGATACCCAGGATACAACAGGATGTTCGCACCGCAGTTCGTCAGTGAAACGGCGTTTTCATCCGTGAACGGCTGAATATGAGGCCCGGATGAAATACCTGGAAGCATAACCGTCACTTGTACGCCACGCCTGGCTGCGCTTTGCAGAGCCGCAAGCAGTGCGTCGTCTGGCACAAGATAAGGGCTTTGCAGAATCAGGCTCTTCTGCGCCCCGTTGATCAAATCCAGCCAAGTATTGTGGATTTCATCCGGATGCGCGCCTGCTCCGCTGTACAGGATGGAGACCTTTGTGTGTCCCGTGTGTTCAGCAGATATGTCATGATCGTTTTGCGCATGGGGTTCGACGGCACAGCGCCAATCATACCAAAACATCTTTTCCATTTCTTTGGCTGCGCTGCCCTGAATGCGGACCTGGGTATCGCGCCAAGGGGTTTTAACTGGATGACCGTCGATGTATTTATTTCCTATATTCATGCTGCCCATCCAGGCTGTTTCTCCGTCGATGATGATCATTTTTCGATGGTATCGGTACTGTGTTGGCCAAGCCCTGATCTTATGCGCCTCACCGCCTTTTTCAATCAATGGCCGAAAGAAGCGGATACTGGTATGCAGGCTGCCAAAGGCATCACATAGGATACGCACCTTCACTCCTCTTTGCGCAGCGTCGCACAATGCGTTCAGCCATTGTTTTCCTTCTTCGTCGTCAGCAAAGCTGTAAAAGCTCATGTGTATGGAGTATTGGGCTTTTTCAATGTCTTGAAGCAACTGCGGTCGTGTCGTTTCCCAACCTGCATAAAGCGTGGCATTGTTGTCCATTGTGGTTGTTAAGACAGGAGCGTGCGCCTTTCTGCTCCTGCCCCAGCGTGTGGGGAGAGAGGAACCGAAAAAAATATAAAGAACAGTTCCGATTCCGGGAAGGAACAAAAGGATCAGCGCCCACATGAGCGTTTGAGCGCCGTTCATTTTTTCATACAGCACCATTTGGAAAAACAAAACCAGGTCAATCGCCAGGAATACTCGTTTGATCATCACAGTTTTTCCCTTTCTATGAAAGCAGTTGCATAGATTCAGTGACGCTTTTTCTTTTTCTCTGTTTCAACATTATAAGAAAGAGCTTCCTTTTCACGCGTTGCCATATAATCCCGGTAATCGCTGTATATTTTTCTGCTTCTGTTTATCCGTAAGTGTCAGCATATATTTCCCGTAACTGGTTCCCGCTTTTGAGGCAGCCCAGGAAATGGCGTCCACCTGTTTATTTCTGGGCAGAGGAGGATTGGATTTCATGAGGATTCACCCCCTTTGATTCTGTTGAGGAGTGTTTTCTGCGTCTTGTCCGTATGGACAACGAAGGTGCTTTTTCCAATAATCTTTCTGTTTGGTTTATTCTGTTTTCATCATTCAGTCGTCTTGAAATCAGGTTCAGCAGCATGATGAATTCCAGAATGCGATCCCTGGTTTCCTTTGGCAGTTCTTTCATAGAGGAAAAGGAAGATGTGATGGTTTTGACACGATCTTTTCTGACTTCTGATAACGTATGCGCGCCTGAAGCGTTCAGCACGTCGAATAAGGCATCCACAAATTCCTTTCGTTCCTCCTGTGGGATTTTTTGCATCCACTTGCGTATCTTCTGGTCAGTGCGGATACTTTCCCGTGTCAATTCCGGCAGGGTGACAAAATGGTCGCCCATGATCTGCCAGGAAAGGCCGTCATGCTGGAGCAAACCGATTTGTGAGCTGTCCACGATTTGATAGTTTTCCGGATGCGCCAGCAGCATCCCTACCACAGAGGACTTGGGAACGATGGAGCGAATCTTGGGGGAAACTGCCTGATATGCCTCGGAGCAGAGGAACGCTTCCTGAAATCCCGGCCCATCATTGGACCAAACGCTGTCGATCCGCCTTTGAATCCCCGGTGACGCCTGAACAGCCGCGTAAACCGCCAGATTGCCGCCCTTGGAATGACCGCCCAGCAGCAGCCGGTAATCAGGATATTGCGCGGCTACCCGTTCCGTATATAAAACAGCTTCCTCCTGGGAGGGAACTTCTGGCATACAGGCCATCAGGAAATCTTCTTTCCATCCCGTCAGATCATCCGATGTGCCGCGAAAAGACAGGTAGAGTTGTTTTCGGGAGACAAGAATGGTCATGGCAGAAAATTGCTTCACTTGCTCCGTATCCAATATTTGCACAAGGCAGCTGAGCCGCATATTCCGAAAACGGCGCGTATCTGCCATCAGATACAGCATCCATTCCCGCAATTCCAGGGATGAGGCTTTTTCCGGATCAGGGCGCTGCGGAATAACATGAAGGGAAAAGTATTCTGCTGCGGCCCGTTGGATCGTAATATCTTGTTCACCATTTTCCGGCACAATCCCTGAAAAATCCAAATAGCAGAGGATGGAGAGTACCAGATTATCTACCTCGTTAAAGGGACTTTGAGATAGCGTCAGATCGTCCCGCCAGGTCAGATAAGAAAAAATGTTATTCAAAAAGCGCACCCTTTCTTATGCCATATATCCCGCATGAGCCCCACGCCTAAAGCGCCGTCGCCTGTATGACAGGCAATGCTGAGGGAAAGGGGGTCCTTTTCGATCAGCAGGTCGGGAAAGGCAGCCTGCAATTCCTGCCGCCAGACTTCACCCTGCTTTTCATCGCCGGAATAGGCTGCACGGATCGTCACCCGCTGGCCTGGAAAACGGTTATCCCGGTCATGCTTCAGCGCCGCAATCATCTCATTCATGGCGAATCGCATCCCGCGCACCTTGCGATAAGCGTCCAGCTTGCCGCCCTGAATCTGCAATACCGGCTTCATGTTCAGCATCGTCCCGATTGCAGCCCCGGCGGGTGTGATCCGTCCGCTGCGCTTCAGATATTCCAGCGTGTTGACAGCAAGATAGATGCTGGCGTTCAGGCCGTCTCTCTCCAAAAAGCGCACGATTTCTTCCGCGGTCATCCCTTGGTCTGCGTAAAACCGGGCTTCCAGAACAGATTGCCGCAGGGTGACGGAAATACGCCGATTATTCACAGGATACACACGGCCCTGGTACTCCCGGGCCATCACGGCAGCCGTATCGTAGCTGCCAGATAACCCGGAAGACATGGGAATGTAAATCATCTGCTCGTAGTCCTTGAGCAAACGTTCCCACACCTCCAACAATACATAAGGTGCGGGCTGGGAAGTTTTGACGGATGCGCCATGCTTCAAACGCAGAAAAAAATCCTCCTGCGTGATCGTCTGATGCTCATAATAGGTTTCTCCGTCCAGGATCACTGGCATAGGGACCATCTCGATCCCATATACGGATGCTTCTTCAGCGGAAAAGCCGCTGTTAGTATCTGTAAGGATTGCGATTTTGTTTTTCACATTTGTTTCCTTCCCATCTCAATGTTAATACCGGAAGCGGAAACAATCCGCTTCCGGATCATGAAATGGTCATATAATCCAGTCAACTTTTTCCCACGGCATTTTGCTGGCGTTGCTGCCAAAGTGGCCATAACAGGACACCTGAGAAAAAAGCGGTTCTGTCAGATCAAATTGCTGTATAATTGCCGCAGGGCGACAATCAGCACGGTTCTTGACCTGTTGGCCGATATCTTCCTCTGAGATATGGTTTGTGCCAAATGTGTTCACGAGAACGGACATAGGCTCTGCCAACCCGATTGCATAACTGAGCTGAATTTCACATTGATCGGCCCAACCTGCCGCGACAATGTTTTTAGCAATATATCGTGCCATATAAGCACCGCTTCTATCCACTTTAGAAGCGTCTTTTCCGGAAAAAGCGCCTCCTCCATGCCGAGCATATCCGCCGTAGGTGTCCACAATGATTTTCCGACCTGTCAGCCCTGAATCACCAGCTGGGCCTCCCAGCACAAATCTGCCTGTAGGGTTAATATAGAAATGTGTCCTTTCGTCAATCATGTTCACAGGAAGCGCCGGTAGAATAACATGGTTTAGGATATCGTTGCGCAAGGCATCTATACCAATTGAATCGCTGTGCTGCGCTGACAGAACAACCGTATCTATTCTTTTGGGAAGAAGATCATCATACTCAACTGTCACCTGTGTTTTTCCGTCTGGCTTCAGATATGGCAATTCACCAATCCGCCGCACGTATTCCAGCCTCTTGGCCAAAGCGTGTGCCAACTCAATTGGAAGTGGCATATAATGGCTTGTCTCACGGCATGCAAAGCCAAACATCATCCCCTGATCTCCAGCACCATTATCCAATTCCTCTTCCTTTGTTTTACGACATACGCCGCGCGCGATATCAGGAGACTGTTCATGCAGATCTACCGTGATCCTGCATGTGTCAGCGTCAAAGCCACAGCCACATTCCGTGTAACCAATCTTTGAAATTACCTGCCTGGCAGCGTCTGCATAGTCTACCTGAGCGAGTGTACTTATCTCTCCGAATATATGCACCTGATCGGCGGCACAGGTTACTTCGCAAGCTACATGGGCTGAAGAATCCTGAGTAAGAATATCATCCAGGATACGATCAGCGATCTGGTCGCATACCTTGTCTGGATGCCCGCAAGTGACAGACTCTGATGTAAAATAGCGAATCATTTTGTATTCCTTTCCAGCACAAACTGCCTGCGTTCTTCGGGAATTTCATTCCAGAGAGCTTCTGCTTTTGGCGCCCAACACTCCGCGTAGTGGTCACATTTTCCACACAGGTGATTAGCACTTTCCGGAGATTGAAGATCCGTAGATTGAGCCCCTGTTTTTTGAATCATTCCGCGTAGTTTCTGTGGATTTTCCAGCATCGGGCAGGGTTGGAACATGTTTTCATTGAAAGGCTGTCCATCATGGTATGCCTTAAACAGAGGAGAACGAAGGCCTTCCAGAATCGTTTTTTCACGAATATTGGAATCCGAATAATGGATAAATACACATGGATCCATGTCGCCGTTTGCGTTTATATGGAAGTACCGTCGCCCGCCAGCAATACATCCGCCGACAAATTCAGCATCGTTTTGGAAATCCATCGCGAACAGGGGTTTCCTTTTGCGATAGTCGCGAATCCGGCGATAAACCACCTCCCGTTGTTCCGGATTAGGCAACAGCTCCGGTGCGGCATCATTGCCCACAGGCATATAATGGAAGTACCATACAAAGTACGCTCCTTTGGAAATCATCATATCGTAGTATTCTTCGGATGTGATAGAATCGTAATTGACGCTGGTATAGCAGCAAGAAATACCATACACGAGTTTTTTCTCATGAAGTAAATCCATTGCTTTGATTACTTTATCAAAAACACCCTGTCCCCGGCGGTTATCGGTTGCGGCTTCCATGCCTTCCAGGGAAATAGCCGGCACAAAGTTCTTCACGCGCAGCATGTCCTCTGCGAATTGTTCATCAATTAATGTCCCATTGGTGAAACACAAAAACACACAGTCATCATGCTTTTCACATAGTCTAATTATATCAGTCTTCCTCACCAGCGGTTCTCCGCCAGTGTAGATATACATATAGACGCCCAGTTCTTTGCCCTGATTGATAATGTCATCAATTTCATCGAAGGACAGATTCAGCTTGTTGCCGTACTCAGCCGCCCAACAGCCTGTGCAATGCAGATTGCAGGCAGAAGTAGGATCCATCAGGATGGTCCACGGAATATTGCACCCGTATTTTTCTTTCAGTTCGCATTGCTTTGGCCAGCCGATCATATTTTCGTTGATGAAAAAATTGACAGCAATTGTTTTTAACACTTCAGGGTCTACATCATGAATCAAGTGTCGGATATATCCGTAGAAAGGATTCTCTGGATTTTCGATGGCATCCTTTACCTGCGTTAACTGGTTGGGATACATTTTCCCACCATACTTTTCTGCCCAACCGAAGAGTGTCCTTATGTGCTTTTCCGGGTCCTTGTACAGATAGTCAAATGCTTTCTGAAGACCAAACTTTTTGAGGGTAACGGACATTTTCATGGAACGCGCCTCCTTTACGCAGCATGAATTACGTTCATAAGATAGCAGTCGCTGAAACAAAATGATATAAGCAAAAACGGCAATCTGTCTAAAAACGAACAGATCACCGTCTGATGTTTGAACTGCAGGAAAAGTTTTATAGAGAAGCAGGCCTGACTTTATTCTGGATTGCTTCCATCTTTTGATCTAATACCTCACATATCTCTGCGCAGCTCCGCAGGTCTTCTGCAATTTCTGGAGAGATATGAACATCCTTTTTGTATCTGATTTTATGTTCCAGGCTGGCCCAGCAATCCATGGAAATGGTGCGAAACTGTACTTCGACCTTCATCATCCTTTTTTTGTCATGAAGAAAGATCGGAATTTGAACAATCAGGTGCAGACTGCGATAACCGTTTTCCTTTGGATTTGCAATATAATCTTTTCTTTTGACAAGAACAATATCATCCTGCTTCAGGAGTACATCAGCCAACATATAGATATCGGAAACGTAGGAACAGATGACCCGAACACCAGCAACATCATTAATGTTATTTTCGATGCTCTCCACAGTAAGCGGTAATTGTTTTTCGATCATCTTGTTCAGAAGGCTTTCCGGAGACTTTAGACGAGTTTTGATGGATTCAATGGGGTTGCGATCATATTGAAGCGAAAGTTCCTCGTTGAGCACCTGAAATTTTGTTTCCATACTCATCATTGCACATCGATAATATGCCATCAGTTCCCTGTAAGGATGCGCGATTTCCTGTATTTTCCCTTTAACCTCTCCCTTGCTCAGTCGATTCAGCAGAAGGTGCTCGAAATATGTCAGATTGGTTGTATGCGTATCCATGTTCGTCTCCCTTTTAAATAATTGCTCTGAATACGGGCATATGGTTCCCCCAAACAGTTCCCACCTCATCATACCCGCGAATGATCCATGGCACAATAAACGAAAATAGAAATATGTAAGACAACTTCGGAAATTTCAGGTGGTGCGGCCGAAGACGCGCAATTTGAACAAAACGAAGAGCTTGTTTATTGTTTATGTCAATAGCCGATGATAGACTGACCATGTCCCTTATCCCTGCCAACATCATGAAAGGAGAACAGGCATGATACATTTGGATCGTAGAATGAAGAAAATGGTACTGGCTGGCATTGGCGCTGCTGCTCTGGCCCGCGAAGAAAGCAACGGACTTCTTCAGGAATTGGTGCAAAAAGGAGAATCGATTGTTGAAAGCAGTGGAATACGCAATGAAATGCTGCACCGAAATACAGAAGAAGCAGCCGACCCTTCCACTGCGGTGGATTCCTGGCTCGAAACACTGAGCAAAATGACTCCTGAACAATTGAGTGTGCTGAAGGATGCGATTAATTCATTGGAATGGGCAAACGAACCTCCTGCTACGGAAAATATAGACATCGACAACGAAGAGGAGTAATGTGACATGGCCAGGGAGCCAAAGATTGACCAGCATAAGCGTTTAGGCGAGATTATCGAGGTGTGTCTAGCGTATAATGGTTTTACCGAAAATCGGAAACAAAAATCCCGATAATCGGAAAAGGAATTCCGTGAAAACGGAAAGGGACATGTTGAAGCAAATAAACCAATCATGTATCCTTTGTCTGAGCGACCAAACTTAG
>JAFUZM010000354.1 GCA_017476605.1 Clostridia bacterium | reverse complement strand
TGATTTCTCCATGGTCTGCCCAGAATGCGAGAAGTTCATTCAGCTTGCTAAATTCTTCCTCGGTAAGATTGGTCTGAGCCACATCCAGAATCTGCTTAGCCGTCGTGCTGGACAGCGGATGTCCATCACTCACGATCATCCAGTAATATGCTCTGGGATTGCCCGGTTCAATCTCAATGGAACGGGAAGCATATTCTCTGATACAGGGAAAATCCTGAACCGCATACAGAGTATGCAGCAACTCTTTGACCAGTTCCATGTACATGGTGCTGTACCTGTTCTCTGTCGCAAGAAGCCACTGTTCCGAATCAGAGCTTGCATAGAACCGCCCGCGATACAGATTGAAAGCCTTAACCAGGAGCTTACACTTCGTATCATTATCCGTCAGATTCTTTGCCTGTTGCAGGCAATGCTCAAACTGCTGGATATCCATGATAAAGTGCAGATCCGGATTCAACATATATCCATTACTACGGGATATGACGATGTTGTCTTCCAGAATGAATGCCGTCTTCTGACGGAATCGGTACAGAGAAGATCGGATGTTTGAAGAAGCCTTGTCGGGATCTTCATCCGGCCACAGATTTGTGATAATATCCTGTGTAGAGACTCTTGTTCCCTTAATCAGCAGGAAAATAATCAGTTTCCAGACACGGGCAGCGACAAGTGATTCTTCGTCCACTGCACCTCTGGATGTCCGAATCTCCAGCTTGCCAAAAGCGTTCAGGATAACATCTTTATCACTCTTGATCTCCTCCGGTTTCACGATCAGAGCGGCACTATCCTGGTTTTTCTTATCCTCCCACATCTGAGAGCAGACAAAGGACAGCATCTGAAGCAGACTGCTTTTATCCTTATAACGGTTCAGATTTCTTACTACAAGGAACCCCGTAGGCTTCTTCCAAAACGGAATCGCCATGACAGACCGGGCTTCCAGCCGCTTATAACCCAGGTACTCTTCCGGGTAGACATCTTTTACTGCCTCAACATTCGGAATAATGATCGGCTGGCCGGTCCGCAGCGCCTGGACCCAGGAATAGAAATGCTCGGAATACTCATACTCGTTGAACAATGTCGTATGCATCGGGCCGAATTCCCTGTCATACCACATCTCGGGCGTCCAAACGCCTACATCGAGGTCAACATCCAGAACACCGCAGAAATCTGCATCGTAGAACTCGCAGACTGCTGCCATGGTCTGCATGGCGATCTCTTCCGCACTGTCGCTGTTGTGGAGGCTGGTTTCCAGTACACGTAACGCCTTTTCCAGATTCATCGTGTATTCCGGATCTTCAAAGCCTTCATGATTTTCCACACGTCTGGTGGTGTCAGCGCCATCATGCCTTTGCCCGGATTCATCTTTTGGACGAAGATTATCACTGAGCCATCTACGAAACTTGTTCAGCATACTGATCTCTCCCTTCTGTTCGTTTTCCCGTCGATCCTGCCTTACATGGCTCTTTCGATAATTAAAAAGGCCGCAAGATGCCCGAAATATGATTCCGACAGCCTGCGGCCAATATCAACTCGATTAACTTGTCCAGCTGTCGCGATATTCCCGACTGAGCCAGAACGATTATTCTCCTGCTTCTCCTCGCCTTTTAATCTCCGTCTCCATGTAGTCCTGATATGCCATCAGGCGCTCATATACAGCGTTCATCAGATCCATCGACTGCTTGGAACATCGTTCCCATTTTGGATCAGACGCCGATTCGATGATAGGAGCAATGTCGGCCAGCGGACTGTCTACAAGAAAATAACCAATATTCTTTCCCAGTGCCACGCTGAAACGATACAATAGACTGAGGGATACATTTCCGGAGCCATTTTCAAGATGGCTGAGTGTTGTCGTGTCGCAACTGCAGATATCACAAAGCTGCGACTGGGTAAATCCGCACTGATCACGGACTTCCTTTATTCTTTGACCAACACCGGCATAATCCACATCTAAGGCTCCGATGGACATACCCATCAGCTCGTTATATTTCTTCTGAATCTCATCTTTTGAGGCCATGGTGACCGCCTCCTTTTTATGCAGATACTCTCGCACTTTCATTATAGAAAACAACCTCCGAACACTCCATGTAGTCAAAGCCAACAGTTGGCGTATACTCCAAGTTTTGCGAAATATTTTTCAAGTTTTGGAGCACTTGCCAAGTTGTTATATGTACCAAAGATTGGTTCGGAGGAGATCTGCAGAAAAGAAAAAGCGGCAGACTGGCTATGATCATTGCAATGAGAATATAAAGCCGGACATTCGCTGCCCGGCCCTACCCATGCAACCATTATCCAGTTAAGTGTCCGCGGATGAATAAGAATGCTATTCCTTCTCCGGAGAGATTACTCCCAGACGGACAAATACCGGATATATATAGGATGCCCCAAAAACGCCAAGTTTTTTCGGCCCGCTGACATATCCTTCTTTCTCTTGTATCTCCAGGGCCTTCTCATAGGCCAGGTTGATGGTTGCTCTTGTAATGCTCTTGACTTTCCGGTCGAAGATGATTTCACCAATATACTCCCCATCCCGTCCTGTCTTGATGGTATAGGAGTACATCAGACCTTTTGCAGTCTTGAATGGATAATTGGCAAAGAGAAGCAACGCCTCCCACAGGTACTGCTCTCCATCCGGATGCCCGATTCGTTTCTTTAGCTCCTGCACGACTTTTCTTCTTTGACGAAAGAGCTTGTGCCGGTCTGCATTTACTGTTGTCTCATCCAGATTGTATGCTATCCTCTGATATGGAAGATACGAATATACAGACGCCTGCTTGATGTGCATTTCTTCAATTATTTGATTGATGGCCTGCCCCTCAGCAAAACGCTGCTGGACTTCTCGGCTCTGTGCTGTTGAAAAATACCCGGCAGTCACTAAGAGTTTGCGTACCCGTAAGATCGTAGTATTCATTACCTCTGCTACGCTGCGAATACTTGGCAATTCATCTTCTCTACGACCGTTCCGATCATCATAAGGAACTGTGAATAGTTGTACTGCTGTCTTCATCAGCTCTTCCATGGACTTTTCTGTATTCGGTGTTTTCTTTTTAGGTCTTCCGGCCATTAGTCTTTCCTCTATTTACGTGCCATTCTAATCAATTTTGTTAAAAATAATGCCGGCAAAGTACTCCCGGCGTTATTTGCTTAATATTTTTTGAAATCCCGAAACAGAGTTAGTTCTTTCTCCATACCATCT
>JAFUZM010000353.1 GCA_017476605.1 Clostridia bacterium | reverse complement strand
TATAACATCTAATCGATTTTGTCAATAGTTTTGTTATAAATTTCTTGATTTTATACGAGTTTTTTACCTTTTGACCCGGGCATCATAAATAATTATGACACTGCGGAGGATTTTTATCGCACCGTAATTCTGACCCTGATGAAGCTCAATCAAAAGTACATCTGTACAGGCAACCGGGAAAGCGATAACGGAAGGTTTGGTATCGTAGCAAAGCAGCGCACTCGCTGGGAACTTGCGTTTATCCTGGAATCTAAGGTGTCTGATAAAGTGACGGATTTGCTATCGGATGCACGGGAAGTTGCCAAGAAAACTACGGAGAAGGAGTACTTCAAGGAATTGCAGCAGGAAGGCTATGAGAAGATCATGTGCTACGGGATTTCTATTTGCCAGAAACGATGCCGTGTGGTCCAGGGAGAAACCTATACGGTTCATGGCCTTTCCGGCCAGTGAAACAAAGCCTTTCGAAATGGACTTAAGTACGGCTCATTCTTTTATCGCGGATCGTGAACATTTTTTTGAGAAACTTTCAAAAAGCTCTTGAAATTTTGAAAAATAGAGAATATACTACCAAACGTCGTTCAGGCACATGAGAAAACACCCTGGCTGTGTTTTTCATGTGATAGTATTGCGATGGAAGAGGTGAGAATCATGAAAGAAGGCATTCATCCCAAGTATCAGAAGGCAACCGTGACCTGTGTCTGCGGCAATACTTTTGAGACTGGTTCCACAAAGAAGGAACTGCGCGTTGAAATCTGCTCAAAATGCCATCCGTTCTTTACCGGAAAGCAGAAATTGGTGGATACAGGCGGACGTGTAGATCGCTTCAAGAAGCGCTACGGTATGTAAGAATACGATTAGAACGGTTTCGACCGTTCTTTTTTTGTGCCAAACTGAAGGAAATAGATTACAAAAAGAAAAATATATCCGTAAATTTGACAAATATAGTTGACATTCCTCTTTTCTGAACGTATACTGTTGTCGTTTTCAAACGAAGACGTTTAGACATGTTTTTCGATGCAAAAACAAAGGAGAGGAACATGGCTCAGAAGAATTTAAAAATGAAAGCGGCACGTGCTGAACAGGATCTCTCTCAGGATGAGCTGGCACAGCGGGTCGGTGTGACCCGCCAGACCATCGGAATGATTGAGGCCGGAAAGTTTAATCCATCGCTTTCTCTGTGCATCTCGATATGCAGGACCCTTGGAAGGACGCTGGATCAGCTGTTTTGGGAGGAGGGATCACAGTGAAAAATGTGCTGGATGAACGTGAGCAACAGATTGTCTCGCGGATTGAACACTACGGGCTTACCGCCCTTGAAATTGGACTGTGCATTGAAATCTGTGTGGAGCTTTTAAGAGGAGCCGGATTCACGGCAGTGGTGGGAGAGAGCATTGTCTTGCTCCTGGTCAGTGCAGGCATGATGGCCTCTTACCTGTACTACGGACTCTGGGACACGGATGCAAAGCCCAGTCTTGGCGGGAACATTCGGTATTCTATCCTTTCGAGTATCTGTATCGGACTTGTAACGGGCGGAATTACCCATAAGGCATGGCTTGGTGTATGTGTGGCTGCTGCGGTTGCGGTTGTGATGGCAGGCATTCTGACGGTCCTCATGAAAATGGTGGAAGCGCGGAAACGGCAGCAGGCGGATTTGTACGAATCGGAAAATGAGGAGGAAAGCATATGAGCAATAAAGGAATCAGTCAATATAAGGATATCGGTGGTCAGGCGGTCATGGAGGGCGTCATGATGCAAAGCCCTCAGGATGAGTCCATGGCCATTGCCGTCCGGCAGACCAACGGGAAGATTGCGGTTACCTGCGAGCATCGGGAGCCACTGTCCAAGAAACATCCATGGATGGGGATTCCGTTTATCCGGGGATGCGTCAACATGGTCGTGATGCTCAAGATGGGCATGCAGACCCTTGATAAAGGTACACAGATGCTTGGACTTGAGGAGGAGGAGCCCACCAAGTTTGAAAAGTGGCTCTCGGAGAAGCTTGGCGCCAGCATTGAAAAGGTGGTCATGGCCGTCGCGATGGTTCTTGCTGTTGCACTCAGCATGTTCCTTTTCGTGATGATTCCCTCCGGCGCGGCAACGCTGATTGGCAAGGTCGTGGATAACCGCATTGCAATCAATCTGTTTGCTGGCCTCGTCCGGATTCTTATCCTGATTGGATATATGATCGGAATCTCCTTTGTTCCGGATATTAAGCGGGTGTTTATGTATCACGGCGCGGAACATAAAACCGTCTACTGCAATGAGGCAGATCTTCCTTTGACTCCGGAGAATGCGAGGAAGTTCTCACGCCTGCATCCGAGATGTGGAACGGCATTTTTGTTCCTGGTCATGTTTATCTCAATCATGATCGGTTCTGTTGCGGATCAGCTGCTGTTCCTTCTTTTCGGAATTGAAAAGCTTACCTTCCTCGGACGCATTTTGAGAAGCCTTGTGATTCTTCCCGTCGTGGCCGGTGTTTCCTATGAGGTTCTTAAGGGCCTGGCCCATGCCGGAGATGCGCTGATTGTGAGAATCCTGCGCTGGCCTGGCCTGATGCTCCAGTACCTTACCACGCGGGAGCCGGATGATGAGATGCTTGAGGTGGCCATTGCATCCATGAAAGCGGCAAAGGCCGGATACGCGCACTATAAGGATAATCTGGATGCCAATGTGGTTGCATGGGCACCGGCGGTAAGCAAATGACCATTGGGCAGGCCCTGAAGTGGGGCAAAAATGAACTGGCACAGGCAGGAATCGAGGAGTCGGAATACGAAAGTGCAGTGCTGCTTTCGGATGTTCTTGAGCGACCTCGACTTGATATGCTGCTTGACAAACACAGTGAGATAAACGAAGGGCAAATGCGTCGATTCGATGCCTTTATCAGGCGGAGAGCGGCGCATGAGCCGCTTCAATATATAGAAGGGAAAACCGAGTTTATGGGCTTTCCCTTCTATGTTTCACCGGATGTTTTGATTCCGAGGGCGGATACAGAGATTCTGTGCGAAACTGCGCTGCGTCTGCTCCCGCAAAACGCAAGTGTCTTTGATCTTGGAACCGGAAGTGGTGCAATTGCGGTGAGCCTTGCTGCGCTTCGGAGAGATCTGTTGGTGACAGCAGGGGATATCTCGCCTGCGGCAATTGAGATCGCAAAACGGAATGCAGAGAAAAACGGTGTAAAAATCGAATTTGTTTTGGGAAACTGTCTTGAACCTGTTTCTCAACTGCGGTATGATATGATTGTTTCCAATCCGCCCTATATCAGTGAGGAGGAGAGGAAAACACTAAGTCTCGAGGTACTAAACGAGCCGGAGCTGGCGCTCTTTGACGGCGGTGACGGACTGTCCTTTTACCGGACCATCACAGATGCTGCTCAGCATGTTCTCGCGGAGAACGGAATACTGCTGTTTGAAATCGGCTGGAAGCAGGCACATGCGGTCGGAGCGATGCTGGAGGAGCGAATCGGGACTCCTTTTTTCGTGAAGGATTACGGCGGAAACTGGCGCGTGGCCGGTGCGGCACGCCAGGAAAAGGCGATCGAGACACTGAAGAAGAAATCGGAGCTGGTTGTTCATGTTGGACAAATTGGACTGGATACATCCTCGCTTTGAGGAAGTGGGAATGCTTCTTTCGGATCCGGATATCGTGAAGGATCAGGGAAAATGGCAGTCCCTGGTCAAGGAGCATGCAAGGCTTGAACCGCTGGATGCTGCCGTGACACGGCTGACAAGGCTGCTTGAGGAGCAGGAAGAGGCACTTGCACTTAAAAATGAGCCGGGCATGGAAGAGATGGCCGAGGAGGAACTGGACAGGCTGGAGGAGGAAATCCCGGCTTGTGAACAGGAAATTCGCCTGATGCTGATTCCACCGGATCCCAATGCTGAGCGTAGTGCGGTCATGGAGATACGGAGCGGAGCAGGTGGTGAGGAAGCAGCACTCTTTGCCGGAGAGCTTGAACGGATGTATATGCGCTATGCCGAACGTCGGGGATGGCGGTGCGAGCTGATTGATGTTTCTCCGACGGAACTTGGCGGCATCAAGGAAGCCGTGTTTGAGATTCACGGTGACGGGGTATTTGAGCGGCTCCGGTTTGAAAGCGGGGTTCATCGCGTTCAGCGGGTACCTGTTACCGACAGCAACGGAAAGCGGCAGACATCGACAGCGACGGTGGCCGTGATGCCTGAGGCTGAGGATGTAGATGTTGAGATAGATCCCGGCGATCTGAGGATTGATACGTACCGTGCATCGGGACATGGCGGACAGTATATCAACAGAACCGACAGTGCAGTCCGTATTACGCATCTGCCTACCGGCGTGGTGGTTACCTGTCAGGACGAAAAGAGTCAGCTCAAAAATAAGGAAAAGGCGATGCGTGTCCTTCGTGCCCGCCTGTACGAACGTGCCCTTACGGAAAAGCAGGCCGCCGAGGCGGAGGACCGGCGCTCCCAGGTTGGAACCGGAGACCGGTCGGAGCGTATCCGGACCTATAATTTCTATGAGGGACGCATTACCGATCATCGCATCGGAAAGACCATTTATTCTCTGCCGGCATTCCTGGATGGGGATATTGATGAAATGATTGATGCACTCATGCTGGTGGATCGGCAGGAAAAGCTGCGCCAGCTTGGACTGGCGGATGGCAAAGAGAACGGGAGCAGAGCATGATCACAGAGATACGGTCGGCTTCGCCCGAAAACATTGCCTATGCCGGCAGGCTGATTTCCGAGGGAAAGCTGGTTGCTTTTCCGACAGAAACGGTATATGGCCTTGGGGCAAATGCCCTTGATGCAAAGGCCGTGGAGCAGATATTCGTTGCCAAGGGGCGGCCTGGGGACAATCCGCTGATTGTCCATATTGCTGAGATGGAGGAGCTTTCCGGGCTGGTTTTGGATGTTCCCGTGAATGCCAGGAAGCTGATGGATGCGTTCTGGCCCGGGCCCATGACGCTGATTCTGCCAAAGCGTGACTGCATCCCGGATACGGTGAGCGCAGGACTGGATACGGTGGGCATTCGTATGCCAGGAAATGCATCCGCCAGAGCACTCATTGCTGCGGCACATTGCCCGATTGCTGCTCCCAGCGCGAACCGGAGTGGTCGTCCCAGTCCGACATGTGCGATGCATGTATTTGAGGACATGGAGGGACGGATTCCACTGATTCTTGATGACGGTCCCTGCGCTGTTGGTGTTGAAAGCACGGTGATTGATGCCAGAGAGGACGTACCAATCATTCTGCGGCCGGGCGGAATTACACCGGAGATGATTGATCACTGTCTGGGGGCAGTCCGGCTGGATGAGCACATTCTTTCGCCTGTTCAGGAAGGAACAACTGTGCGCTCGCCGGGGATGAAATACCGCCATTATGCGCCGGAGGCGAAAACCGTGATCTTCTCCGGCGATGAGGAAAAGGTGCGGGAGGAGATCATCCGCCGCTATGACGCGGAACGGGAACATGGTGGAAAGCCGGTCATTCTTGCGCTGGATAACCATAACTATGGACAAAGAGAGATTCTCTCGCTGGGCAGCGTGGAGGAACCGGAAGCGGCAGCAGCAAGACTGTTTGCAGCACTTCGGGAGCTGGATCATCTGGGCTGCACCCTTGCCTTGTGCGAAGCGGTGGATACGGCGGGAATCGGTCTTGCAGTCATGAACCGAATGGGACGCGCAGCCGGGTTTGATATTGTGAGGCTGTAGAGATGGAATGTGTGTCATTTGGGCCGCTCTATTCAAAGAAGGCAAAGGTCCTCATCCTTGGCTCCATGCCATCGGTTGTCTCCCTCAGAATGCAGCAGTATTATGCACATCCGCGAAATGCCTTCTGGCCGATTCTCTTTACCTATTTTGACGAGCCTGTGAGTGAGGCGTATGAGGATCGTAAGCAGCTCATCCTAACCCATGAGATTGCCTTGTGGGATGTCCTTTCCTGCTGCGAGCGGGAGGGAAGCATGGATACAGCCATCCGGAATCCCAAGGCAAACGATCTGGATGCACTGCTTTCGGAATGCCCGGGGATTAGGACAATTCTGCTGAATGGCAGCAAGGCGTATGAGCAGTACCGGAAAAACTTTTCTCATGCGCATAGCGTCCTGCGTCTTCCGAGCACGAGCCCGGCGATGACAATGCCATTTTCCGAGAAGTTTACTATATGGAAAAATGCGCTGGATACCGCATTTGAAAAAGGGGAGGAAATCAAGTGAGCTTTGTAGATATTATACTCAAGAAAAAGGCGGGACTTCCTCTATCTGCATCTGAAATTCATGAGTTTGCTGTGGGCGCGGCAACGGGATCTGTGCCGGATTATCAGCTGTCTGCTCTTCTCATGGCCATTTGTTTTAATGGAATGAATGCAGAGGAAACGACGACACTGACCATGGAAATGATGAACAGCGGAGATGTGGTGGATCTTTCAAGCATTCATGACATCTGTGTGGATAAGCATTCGACCGGCGGTGTCGGCGATACGACGACCCTGGTGCTTGTACCACTGGCAGCTGCGTGTGGGGCACACGTAGCCAAATTGTCAGGACGTGGACTTGGGCACACCGGAGGTACACTGGATAAGCTTGAAAGCATTCCCGGATGCTCGATCAACATTTCAGAGGAAGCTTTTTTAGAGCAGGTAAAGAGGGTTGGATGTGCGGTCATCGGACAGACACAGAATCTCTGCCCGGCGGATAAGGCATTGTATGCCCTCCGCGATGTGACCGGGACGGTCGGATGTATTCCGCTGATTGCATCAAGTGTTGTGAGTAAGAAGCTGGCCAGTGGAGCAGGCGCGATTGTGCTGGATGTCAAAACCGGAAGCGGTGCACTGATGCACACGTTTGAGGAAGCGGTTGAGCTGGCTGAGGCGATGGTTGCGATCGGTAAGAAAGCAGGCAAGCCGATTTATGCCCTTATCACCGGAATGGATCAGCCGCTTGGCACCCATGTGGGGAATGCGCTTGAAGTGAAGGAAGCCATTGATATTCTTGCCGGACGTACAGCCGGGGATCTGCTTGAGGTTTCCCTTGAGCTGGGCGGGAGTATGCTGGTGGCCTGCGGGCGTGCGGCAGACGTAAAGACCGGAAAGGAAATGATGCAGGAGGCAATTACAAGCGGAGCAGGCCTTAAAAAATTCGCGGAAATGATTGCCGCCCAGGGCGGAGATGCCAGAATCTGCCAGGATACCTCTCTTTTGCCGACTGCACCGATTCAGGTAGCCGTCCCTGCTGAGAAGGATGGCTATATTTCGTCAATGGATACAACTGCAATTGGGTACTGCGCGCAGCGTTTGGGAGCAGGACGGGAAAAGAAAACCGACGTGATTGACCCGGCGGTAGGCATTGTCATGCGGGCTCGCCTGGGGGATTATGTTCACGCTGGCGATCCGATTGCTGTTCTCCATCTGAGAAGTCAGGATCAGGCAGAAACCGCCATGGAAAGCCTTCAGAAGGCCATTCGTATTGATGTAAATAAGCCCGAGGTGCCGCCACTGGTCTATGCCTGTGTATCGTCTGAAATAACTCAATATGCAGAGGGATATCAGTCTAAAGGATAAGTTAAAGCCGTTCCTTTTCCCTATGGGAAAGGGATCGGTTTTCTGTTGTTTTGGATGTGAATCCCGGAAGCTGTGAATGGTGAAAAAGCGCGAGGGACATTGAACAGCGGGATTGCTTTCAGGCAACCATGAACAAAAAAACGAGACAACTGCGTCAATAACAGTATGTGGGAAGGAGTACAAGGGACAGCCTATGAAATTGTTTCATTTATCGGATCTGCATCTTGGAAAGCGGGTCAATGGGTTTTCCATGATCGACGATCAGAAATATATTCTGGGTCAGATCATGGATCGCGTGGATGAGGAAAAGCCAGATGGCGTCATTATCGCGGGGGATGTGTATGACAAGGCAATTCCTCCGGTCGAGGCGGTTTCTCTGTTCGATGATTTCCTGTATCAGCTGTCGGTGCGTAAGCTTTCGGTCTTTTTGATCAGCGGAAATCATGATTCGGCGGAGCGGCTTGCCTTTGGCGGACGGCTGATGGAAGCCTCGAATATCTATGTTTCTCCGGCTTTTACCGGTACCGTTGAACCCATTGAGCTGAAAGACAAAAAGACGACGCTGCACATTTACCTTCTTCCCTTTGTCAAGCCGGCACTGGTGCGTCATTTCTTTGACATTGAGGAGCCGCTTACCTATACGGAGGCGATTCGTGTATGCATTGAAAAGATGAAACTTGACAGAGCAGCGGTCAATATTCTGGTGGCACATCAGTTTGTGACGGGTGCGGTCCGCTCTGATTCGGAGGAAGTCTCCGTTGGCGGAATGGATAATGTGGACGCGGAGGTGTTTGAGCCCTTTGATTACGTGGCACTGGGACATCTGCATGGACCACAGAAGGTCGAAAAGGAGCATATTCGCTACTGTGGCTCACCACTCAAGTATTCCTTCTCGGAACGTACTCAGGTAAAGTCTCTGACGGTACTTGAAATCGAAAGCAAAGACAGCATTGCCCTGAGGACGATCCCGCTTATTGCCAAACATGATATGCGCCAGATTCGGGGCACATATGAGGAGATTACGCGGCGGGACTTTATTGCTGAAAAGTTCAAGGAAGATTATATCGAGGCTGTATTGACGGATGAGGAAGATGTTCCGGATGCAGCTCGCAAGCTCAGCATCTTTTATCCCAATCTGATGAAAATCAGCTATGACAATACGAGAACACGCTCGGACAGGGAAATTGTTGTTACGGACGGGGAAAAGCCCAAGTCAGAAATCGACCTGTTGGATGATCTTTACACGATTCAGAACGGACAGCCGATGAGCAGCGAGCAGCGTGCTTTTGCTCTTCGGCTCTTTGAACGAATTCAGGAGGAATTGGCATGAGACCAGTGGAGCTTACGGTTTCGGCATTTGGCCCCTATGCCGGAGAAATGACCCTTGCGATGGATACGCTGGGTGAATCGGGACTGTACCTGATTACCGGCGATACGGGTGCCGGAAAGACAACCATCTTTGATGCGATTGCATATGCGCTTTATGGGGAGCCCAGCGGGAATACACGCGAGGCGAATATGCTCCGCTCAAAATATGCAGATCCTGCGACTCCGACGTTCGTGAAGCTTAGGTTCCTTTACCACGGAAAAGAATATGAGATCCGGCGTAACCCGGATTATGAGCGCCCCAGGTTGCATGGGACGGGGACGACGACGGAGAAGGCATCCGCCACGCTTGTCATGCCGGATGGAACCGTTATCGCAAAACGGGTGGACGTCGATTCGGCAGTTGAGAGAATCATGGGCATCAATCGGGAACAGTACAGACAGATTGCCATGATTGCCCAGGGAGATTTCCTGCGACTCCTCCTTGCAGATACCAGGGAACGCCAGGGCATTTTCCGTGACATCTTTAATACGCGAATATATCAGCTCTTTGGGGATGAACTCAAAAAGCAGGCATCTGATTTGAAAAGCAACCGGAAGAATCTCTTTGATTCTCTCATTAAGGAAGAAAGCCGAATTCAAAGCGCAGAGGAAAGCGCTTATCGGGAAGAGATCACGCTTGTTCTGGAACAGAAAAAGACGTTTGAGGAAGCGCTGGATCTGCTTTCAAACCTTCTTGCTGAGGATGCACAGATAGAGGCGGATATTGAAAGCCGGATGAAGGCCGCGGACGAAAAGATGGAGCACCTTGCATCGCGCATTACCGAGGCGGAGAGTGCTGCTGAGACGGACGCCAATATTCTGTCTCTTGAAGATCAGCGGAAAAGCGACCAGAAAAAGCTCGACAAAATTCGGAGCCAGGCGGAAACCCTCCGGCGGGAAGAGGCGGGGATTGATCCGTTGATTCGACAGGGACAGCAGATTGAAAGCGCATTTCCTCTGTATGACGAACTGGAGGAGAAAAGGCAGGCGTACAGCGAAAAGACGGATCAGATGGCGGCACTCCAGAGCATGCTTTCCCAGCGGGAAAAGGAAATGGGAAGTGCCGAAAAAAGCCTTGAGAAGATGCGGGCGGAAAGTGAGACATTGGTACACGCGGGAAAGCAGCAGGCGGAGCTTCAGGGGGAGATTGAACGCAATCAAAGTGAACTGGCAGAGCTTGAGGCACTGAACCGGGAAAATGCGGCTGTAAACGAAAATAAAAAGGGATATGATCTTGCACTTGGCGAGTATGAAAGGGCAGAGAAACAGGCACTTGTTGACCAACAGAAAGCCTCTGAAATGCGTAAGCATTTCAATGCTGAACAGGCTGGACTTATGGCACAGGCACTGGTGCCAGGGGTGCCTTGTCCGGTTTGCGGATCACTGACCCATCCTGCAAAAGCCGAGCTTTCAATCGGTGCGCCAACGGAGCAGCAGACAGAGAAAGCAGAGAAAAAGGCTGAGCAGTCAAGGAATACCGCAAATGAAAAGAGCAAAGAGGCGAGCGAGTTAAAAGGGAAGTATGAAAACAGCCTCCGTGCCTTTAAGGAACATCTTAAAAAATGGTTTGGCAGCGATGAGAAAACCTCTGCGACAGAACAGATTGCGGCGCGGATAAAGGAACTGCAGGCACGTGACATTGAAATGCGAAATGAGCTTGAACTGGAAAAGAAACGGCAAAAGCGCTTTGAAACATTGAGCACGGAAATTCCGCAGAGAGAAAAGGAACTGAAAGAGAAGCAGGCGGAGGTAAACCGGATAAAAACCGATATTGCTGCAGGCGGAAGCGCGGAAGCCTCTTTGGAGGAACGTGTAGAAGCACTTCAAAAACAGCTCCAGTATCCGTCCAAGAAAGAGGCGGAAAAGGAGAGCCTACACATTAAGAAACTGGTGGATCAGATTCGCAAAAACGTAAAGGACAATGCAGATCAGCTGGCTACGTCCGAGCAGAGCATGGCCAAACTCTGTGGCATGCTTGAGGAGATGAAACAGCGGCGGGCTCAATTGCCTGTAGAAGATCTTAATGAGCTGAAAGAGAAGAAAGCTCAGCTGTCAAAAGCCAGATCCAATCTGCAGAGGCAGCAGAAAGCGGTCAATGCGCGCATGGTTACCAATCAATCCGTAGAGCAGCAGATAAAAGCGGGGCTTACGCAGCTGGCGGCGCTGGATGAGGACATCAGGATGGTAGGAAGCCTTTCCGATACGGCCAATGGAACCATTGTTGGAAAAGAGCGGGTCATGCTTGAAACCTATGTGCAGATGAAGTATTTTGAACGGATTTTGCGCAGAGCCAATCTGCATATGCTGCATATGTCAGGTGGACAGTATGAACTGAAGCGCCGGGAGAGTGCAAACAATAACCGCTCGCAAAGCGGACTTGACCTGGATGTACTGGATCACTACAACGGAACCATTCGAAGCGTAAAGACATTATCCGGCGGTGAGTCGTTCATTGCCTCCCTGTCTCTTGCACTGGGTCTCTCTGAGGAGGTCCAGTATACGGCCAGCGGTATTCAGCTGGATACCATGTACGTGGATGAGGGATTCGGATCACTGGATGAGGAGACACTGCATCAGGCTATGCAGGCCCTGAACGGACTGACGGAGGGACACCGCCTGATCGGCATCATCTCCCATGTAGCCGAACTGCGCCAGCAGATTGATCATCAGATCATCGTAACCAAGGAAAAGCAGGGCGGAAGCCGGGCACGGATTGTGCTGTGAACAAATAAATTGTGGAGCTGGCCACTGAAAAGTGAATTGAGGCAAATAGGTCACATCATTCAACTATGATAATTGTGAACAGGGCTATGAGATGGACTGGTAGCCTTTTGAGAAGAAATACGGGAAGGAGGAGCGATAATGGAGAATCTGGATAAGCTTGTCCGTGAATTAATGGCCTTGCCGGCAGAAACCCAATGGGTGGAGTTTAAGCACGACAATTATGCTCCAAATATGATTGGGCAGGATATCAGTGCACTGGCGAATGGTGCGGCATTGCAGGATAAGGATTATGCCTATTTTGTCTGGGGAATTGATAATGAGTCACATGAGATTGTGGGCACCAAATACGATCTGCAGAGCTTGAAGAAAGGGAATCAGGAACTGGAAAACTGGTTGCGATATCTTCTTTCTGAGCATGCGGATTTTGAATATCAAAAGGCCGTTATTGATGGTAAGCCCGTCGGCGTTATGACCATCAAGGCTGCTGAGAACCTTCCTGTTGCTTTTGAGAAAACAGAGTACATTCGAATTGGCAGCTATACGAAGCAGTTAAAGGAATTCCCGGCTGTACAGGCAAGACTCTGGAATAAACTGCAGAATAAGAATTTTGAGGAGCAGATTTCAAAATCCGGATTGACAGCGGATGAAGTGCTCAGATTGCTTCGCTATGAAGTATATTTCGATCTTCTTGATATGCCGCGCCCGATTTCTGCGGAAGCTATTCTTCACTATTTGCTCGAGGATGGCATAGTAGTACGTCAAGATGACGGCTTGTACGGGATTTCCAATCTTGGTGCAATCTTGTTTGCAAAGGATTTATCTGCTTTTCCAAGGATTTCGAGAAAGGCAATAAGGGTAGTTCAGTATGCAGGGAAAAACAAATTTGAACGTTTGAGAGAAAATCAGTCAGAATCTGGCGGATATGCGGTTGTTTTTGAGGATATTCTGAGGTATATAGGGGCGCTGACACCTGCAAGCGAGGTTATTGATGAGACCAGTGGACTTCGAAAGGAACAAACAGCTTATCCTGGTGTGGCAGTAAGAGAAATAGTCGCAAATGCCCTGATTCACCAGGACTTCTCAATCAGTGGTGCAGGACCAACAGTTGAGATTTTTTCGAACCGGATTGAAGTAACGAATCCGGGACGTTCTCTGGTGGATGTTTTTCGGATTATTGATACACCGCCCAGATCCCGAAATGAAAAACTATCTGCACTCATGCGTCGGATGAAAATTTGTGAAGAGCTTGGAACCGGATGGGATAAGATCATCATAGCGTGTGAAATGCGGCGATTGCCGGCACCTAAAATGGAACTCTATGAGGAAAGTACAAGAGTGACGCTGTATTCAGAAGAACAGTTTTCAGCCTTGTCGATAGAAGATCGGCTATGGGCATGCTATCTTCATGCCTGTATTAAATATCTGAATGGAGAATTCCTGACAAACGGGTCGCTAAGGGAGCGCTTTGGACTAAAAGATTCTTCGGCAGGGATGATTTCGCGGATGATCAGGGAGGCAGTCGAACGAAGACTTATTCGACCATTTGATCCGAACACAGCACCTAAATATATGAAGTATATTCCGATTTGGGGATGATTTCACTTGCCAGTAACTTGCCTGGAAGCGTTATTCCGACTGAGAAAGCAAGGGAAACAGAGGCAAATTTCACTTGCCGGTAACTTGCCTGGAAGCGTTATTCCGACTGAGAAAGCAAGGGAAACAGAGGCAAATTTCACTTGCCGGTAACTTGCCTGGAAGCGTTATTCCGACTGAGAAAGCAAGGGAAACAGAGGCAGATTTCACT
>JAFUZM010000352.1 GCA_017476605.1 Clostridia bacterium | reverse complement strand
TACTCCTATTATTTTCCCATCTCCGCTCAATTTAAAACCTACTCATGAAATAGCACAGTCTCATTTAATTTGCGATTAAGCCTTCGTTTTCAGTCTCATTCAATTTGCATGAACCGTCTCAAATTTCATGCCTGCTGACAATATGCCTATGAAAACGGCTGCAATATTCTGATCATTTACAAGCAGATCTGAACCAAAACGGAGAATGACAAACAGGCGGACGGTTCTATTGGTTATATCAATAGAACCGTCCGCCTGTTTCGGTTTCCCGGATCACAATTCACTCATCTATCCAAAGACGGGAATCATTGTCCGTCACTGATGTTCAGGATTGAGTCAAAGCCTGTTTGAGCCAGGATTTCATTTACGACCTCATTTGTGTCATACATGGTCACGCCATCTGTACAGACTTTGTGTATGATCAGGAGCACGCGCAGTCCTGCGGAGGAAATATAGTCAAGATGGCGGCAATCCACGCGCACCGCTTTTGCCGGGCACTGCGCCTGTGCACGCTCAAAGAATGCCAGAAGATTTGGCGCGGTGATGGTGTCAAGCCGTCCGGAAAGTGTGAGGGCCAGTGTCCTGTTCTGCATGGAGGCGCGGATGGAAAAGCCCTCTGTCTCAGATGAGGGCAGCTCTGTGGCAGGCGAAGAAGCGCTGGGGGTGATCTTCCAGAAAGCGCAGTGCTTCATTCCTTCCTGAAGGCTGGCTGCCTGCTCCGGGCGGACCTTTGAGAGGGAGGAAAGCTCTGGCATATGCTCTGCCACGGTGATGCGCTCTGCCTTCAGGCCATGCTGTGCAAGAAACATCATCGCTCTTTGGATGCTGCCTGCCATGTCTGCCGGCTTTGTGATCAGGGCATTCTTTCCGATGGCGACGTCTGATTTATCTTTTGTCTGCTGGGTAGCATTTTTCATGATCTCCATGAACCGATCTCCCACCAGTGCACGCATGGTGATCACATACTGGAGAGAGGATTCCACATCGGCGGTGTACCAGCAGCCACCCTTCTTTTCCAGGATGCGACGGATATTGTCACACAGCATGCCTGCCTCTGAATCGGTGAAGTACATCAGAAGGCCCTCCGTCGTGATGCAGACGCTGCCTTCGATGGCCTGAAGTGCTTTATCGAGGGAGGCAAAGTTTGTAGCATCTACCTCACAAAAATGGACAAGCGAACGCTGCTCCGGCGGAATCAGGGCCGGAATCTGCACCGCTGCCTCCCGAATCACGACCGGGAGGTCCAGACCATAGTATGGCAGCCCCTTCTTTGCAAACGAGATTGCACGCGGGGTATAGCCACAGGGCAGGTCCACCAGTGTAAAGCCGGATTCCTCCGCCAACTGCGCCATCGCCTGATAGCGTGTTTCGAGCATGATCGTGCCACCCAGCACCTGTTCGGGTGAGGCGGTTGTAGTAGCGCTGTTCTGCGTCGCTTCCAGCGTCAGACCCATGTTTTCTGCAAGGACTGCTGCATCCCTGTCCCCATTTGCTGCTAACTGAAAGAGGGTCATTTTCGCGGTCTGGAACACCGGGTTAACTTTTTCAAGGAGGGAAGTGTCCAGTGCATTCCCGTCCCAAATCCATGTACTTTCCATACGTTTCCTTTCTCTGTTTCTTCAATGTTGTTTATTGTTGTGTATCCGTTCCGCGAACATGTTTTAAGGCTCAGAAAATTCTGAGCCTTAAAGCGGGTCCTTACAGAAAGTTGCCGGTCATTCAATGGTCAGGATGTCAGCAAAACCGGTTACGTCGAAGACTTCGCTCACGATCTCGTTCACATGGATGACCTTCATGCCACCCTTTTTTGACATTGCCTTGTGTGCACTGAGCAGTACGCGCAGTCCGGCAGATGAGATGTATTCAAGCTTGGCAAAATCCAGTGTAAGTGTCGTGGCGGCGTCCATGCTCTCCTTCAGTGCCTGCTCCAGCTCCGGTGCGGTAGTGGTGTCAAGGCGGCCCTCCAGGGCGACGGTCAGGTCGGTTCCGTTACTGTTTTTGATGATGGTCATAGTTGATTTCTCCTTTTTACACATAGGTGTTGATCATAAAAGTAAATCTGCGTTCATGGTTTTTATGCCTCTGCCAGCTTCTTCCTGAGCAAAATGGCATATCCACAGAAAAGTGCGATGGCAAACACAATGCCTGCCGGGTAAGCGATGGCGGCTGAGAGGCCAAAGCCTTCACCGGCCATCAGAATGTAGGTCAGGCTGACGGCTGACATGAATGTTCCGGGCAGCGCGGTGATCAGGGGGGCGAAGCGATGCGTCCCTTCCTTGATCAGGTAAGCGGTGGCCACCCACAGGGAGATCATCGCAAGCGTCTGATTGCTCCAGGAAAAATAGCGCCACAGCACGTTGAAATCGAGCTGTGTCAGCACCGCACCGATGGCCAGCAGTGGCAGTGTGATGATGAGACGGTTCCGGATCTTCCGCTGATCGAGATGAGTGATCTCGGCCAGGATCAGCCGTGCGCTTCTGAAGGCAGTATCGCCGCTGGTAATCGGGCAGACCACCACACCGATCACCGCCAGTGCGCCGCCGACGATTCCCAGCATGGTGTTGGAAATTTCATACACCGTACCGGACTGTCCCAGTGTGGAGATGGCGTTGTTCAAGATTTCCGTTGAGCCATAGAAGGCCACGCCCGCAGCCGCCCAGATGAGGGCGATCACGGATTCGGCAATCATTGCCCCATAGAAGATGGCGCGTCCCTGCTTTTCGCTGGTGATGCACTTGGCGATCATCGGCGACTGGGTGGCATGAAAGCCGGAAATGGCACCGCAGGCTACGGTGACAAACATAAATGGCCAGACAGGCAGTCCCTCGGGATGCAGGTTGGCAAGGGTGATTTCGGGAATCTTATAGCCACCGACCACAATGCCGCCCAGCACGCTCACCGCCATGACGATCAGAATCACGCCGAAGATGGGGTAGAGCTTGCCGATCAGCTTATCAATGGGCAGCAGCGTCGCCAGTACGTAGTATACCAGGATCACCACGATCCAGAACTGTTCGTTGAGAACGTTCGGCGTGAGACGTGCGATCAGTGCTGCGGGACTGTTTACAAATACGGTGCCTGTCAGTGTCAGAAGCAGAATGGAGAATATGCGCATGACCCACCGGGCAGCATTGCCAAGGTATACGCCGGACAGCTCTGCGATGGAATCTCCCTTATGCCGGCAGGAAATCATGCCTGACATGTAATCGTGTACTGCACCGCCGAGGATTGAACCAAATACAATCCAGAGGAATACGATGGGGCCAAAGCATGCCCCCATCAGAGCGCCGAAGATGGGGCCGGTACCGGCGATATTGAGAAGCTGCACCAGAAAGGCCTTCCAGGGCTTCATGGGCACGCAGTCCACACCATCGTTGATGGCTATGGCGGGTGTTTGTCGCTCATCCGGACCAAACATCTTTTCCACGACTTTGCTGTATACAGCAAAGCCAACCAGAAGTACAGCGAGGGAAAGAATCAATGAGATCATACGCGGGTTAACTCCTTTTATCGGTTTAGTTCTTCCTGAGGTTTACT
>JAFUZM010000351.1 GCA_017476605.1 Clostridia bacterium | reverse complement strand
CTCAGATGCCCCAGGAAAAGTACAATCACCTGCGTGAGGAAAATCCCGCATGCACTGTTCTCATTGGTCCACCCGGACAGGAAAAGGATCAGCATGCTAATGATGGCAGTGCCCTTTGACAGGCTGCCATCCTGTTCCCGCTTCTTCCATATGAACAGAGGCAACAGGGCCAGGAGGCTGCCCCAAAGGTAATTGCAGGCACCGTCCAGCCACAGAAAGACCCATCCGAAATAGGAAAGGCAGAACAGGAAAAACATCGCCACCGGTATATCCCATTTGAAATTCTCCGGAGACTTTCCCGAAAGCGTGACAATTTCAATCAGGAGAAGCAGGAATGCAAGCGCATTGAAGACATTGAACACCGGTTTCCCGGCAAGCAGAAACAGCTGTACAATGGAATGGGTCACACTGCGCCCGCCCCACAGCCGGTAGTGCACCATCTGCGAGGCAAAGACATCGCCGATGCTCCTCAGTGGCTGTCCTGTCGCCCAGCTGAACGAATAATCGTAATCGTCCTGCATAAGAGGCGTATGGACATTTAGAAAAAGCATTACAGCAAATGCTGCAATGCAGACGCCTGTGAGCAGCAGGCGGTTCCTGTTTTTGGTTGTTGTTTCCAAAGTATTCATTGTTCCCCATCCAGCTTGAGCGGCGAAATATCCAGTACATAGACGCCATGGCTCTTTAACGTAACCAGAGAGCCAATCGGGAAGTCCGGCATCTTCTTCTGCTGATCCAGCAAAAAGCGGCGTTCACCATCCTCTGCCTGATCCTTATAGATGTTCAGGATGATTTCCTTAAAATCGACCCCGTTTTCAAATACGGGATCCTCCCCGATGCGAACCAGCACACCGCGGGTATCATGACTGAGACCCTCGCTGATCTCCTCCAGGAATTTCCGATAGTGAAGGAGCGGTCCAAGACGCATTCCATATAAAAAAATGAGAATGGCTAAGAAAAGAAATAATCCGCACATCGCCATGATCCGGTTTCTCACAAGGAATCCGGCGACCAGAAGAAGAAGTCCGGGGATGGCGGCCAGGGCCATGATTCCCTCTTCCTTTTTGATCTGCGACTCCACCACCTGGTGGTCCTGTTCCTGATAATACATGCTGAGCGTCTCCTGGATTTATTGCCTCTTTGCAAAGGAAAGAGAGCCATCTGCATTTAACCGGATTGTTCCGGTCGATCCTCTGACCTCTTTCTTTTCAAATACCAAACGAATCAGTTTCTCGTTCATCTCCGGTCCGCCGAAACGGGTCAGACCGTTTTTCCATATCGTAAATTTGCAGCCCTCGCGGAAGCGCGTGCAGTAGAAGGATTTGCTGTTTTCCGCAATCTCGCCCTTCTGGCAGATCGGGCACGGAATGCCAAGTGAGGGAATCTTCTTTCGTTTGCCTCCCCGAACCGGCTCCCGCGCAAATTCCACCGTCGGACCGGCATTTGCATCCTTCACCAGCTGCGCCGCCATGTTCTTTATGCCCTGCCGGAACTCTTCCTCCCGGTCCGCGCCTTTTGCGATCTCCGAGAGAATCTGCTCCCAGCGTCCGGTGATTTCGGGGCTTGCAATTTCTGCCGGAACCGCATCAATCAGTTTGACGCCCTTCTCGGTGGCCACCAGGTTTTTCTTGTCCCTGACCACATAGCCCACTTTGATCAGCCGCTCAATGATGCCTGCCCGCGTCGCCGGGGTTCCCAGTCCGCAGTCCTTCATCTGCTCACGCAGATTTTCATCCTCAATTTTCCGTCCGGCATGCTCCATTTCCGCAAGCAGAGATGCATCATTGTGTTCTTTCGGAGGCTTTGTCGAATCCTCCTTCACCTGTGCATCCTTGCAAAGCCGCTCCTCCCCTTCCTTTACCTCGGGGAGCTCAGTCTCATTTTCCGCAGCATCCTTATCCTTTTTGCTCTTCTTGGCCGGCGCCGGATTTAATTCGCGCCAGCCAAGCTGCAGCACATGCTTGCCCTGACTGAGAAACCGATGACTTTCGCAAAGCGTCAGAATCTTCTGCGATTCATATTCGTAGTTCGGATAGAACACCGCCGCCAGGCGCGTTGCAACCATTTCGTAGACTTTCCGTTCATCTGCGCTCAGATTCGCCCGCTCCGCGGATTTTCCCGTCGGAATAATCGCATGATGATCCGTCAGTTTTTCGTCATCAAATACCCGCTTATTGAGCCAGACATTCCCAAGCGCTTTCTGTCCGATTTCCTTGAGCGCACCGTCATAGCCGGACAGGGTCTGCTTTACCTTTTCCAGCATGTCGTGCGAAAGAAACCGGCTGTCCGTTCTCGGATAGGTCAGCAGCTTGTGCTTTTCATAAAGATCCTGAGCGATCTGCAGCGTCTTGGAGGCAGAAAACCCGAACCGGGAATTTGCATCCCGCTGAAGCGACGTAAGATCATACAGAAGCGGTGGCTTTTCGGTTTTCTTTTCCCGGGTGACCTCTGAGACACGCCCGAGTTTTCCTTTTACCTCCTCCGCAATCCGATCTGCGTCTTCCCGCTTGCCGATCTGCTTTTCGCCCTCGGCATTCTGATAGATTCCCTCATAGTCCCCAAAATCGGCCCGGACCGTGTAAAACGTCGTCGGAACAAAGGAATCAATCTCCTTGCGGCGTTTCACCAGCATGGACAGCGTCGGAGTCTGAACCCTGCCGATGGAAAGAAGGGCATCATAATGCAGGGTATATGCCCTGGTGGCGTTCATGCCGATCAGCCAGTCGGCATCCGCCCGGCATTTTGCGCTGTTGTAAAGTGCATCATACTCCGAAGATGGTCTCAGCGAATCAAAGCCTGCCTTGATCGCCTCCTCCGTCATTGAGGAAATCCAAAGCCTTCGGAACGGCTTTTTGCACCCTGCCTGATGATAGATATATCTGAAGATCAGTTCGCCTTCCCGCCCGGAGTCCGTTGCACAGATGATCTCCGACACCTCGGGATCGTTCATGAGCTTTTTCAGTACATTGTACTGTGCACGGGTTTTGGGGATGACCTTTGTCTCCATGTGTTCCGGGAGAATCGGGAGATCCTCTGCTCTCCATTTTTTATATTTCGGATCAATTTCATCCGGTTCCTTGAGCGTGACGAGATGACCCACTGCCCATGAAACCACATATCCGTTTCCGGTAATACAGCTGTCCTCCCGTTTGGATGCACCAATCACCTTGGCGATATCACGGGCAACCGACGGCTTTTCTGCAATTACCAGTGTATGCATGATTTACCTCTCACTACTGAGAAAGATTGGCAAAGCGAGTAAACTGGCCAAGCCATGCAAGCTTTACCGTTCCCAGAGGGCCATTTCTTTGTTTTGCGATGATGACCTCGGCAATGTTTTTATCCTCGGTATCCGGATCATAATACTCCTCACGATGCAGGAACATGATGACATCCGCATCCTGTTCAATGGCTCCGGAGTCGCGCAGGTCCGAAAGGATCGGGCGCTTGTCGCTTCTCTGTGCACCGGCACGGGAAAGCTGCGCAAGTGCCACAACCGGGATATTCAGCTCTTTTGCGATTCCCTTGAGATCCCTTGAAATCTCGCTGACCTCATTCTGCCGGTTTTCCGCGCGTCCATCCGAGGACATCAGCTGGAGATAGTCCACCAGAACCATATCAAGCCCGCGGTCCATCATGAGGCGCCGACATCTTGAGCGCAGCTGCGCCGGAGAAATGCCGGAGGTATCATCAATATAGATATTGGAGGCGCCTAACGGTCCAAGAGCCGCTGCAAGTTTCAGCCAGTCCTCATCCTTGAGCGTGCCGTGACGCACCGACTGCATGTCAACACGGGCATCCGCACACAGAAGACGCATGACCAGCTGGTCATTGGGCATTTCTAGGGAAAACATGGCCACGGTCTTTTCCTCTTTTGCTGCCTGAGCCAGAACATTGAGTCCGAAGCTCGTCTTTCCCATGGAAGGACGTGCTCCGACAATCACCAGCTCTCCGCCATGCAGACCGGTCAGAAGACCGTCAAGGTCAACAAAACCCGTGGGAACACCATCAATTCCGCCTTTGAGGTTATACAGGTGCTGAATCTTCCCGTATGTATCCGGCAGTATCTCCGCAATATGTGTGAGATTCTGCCCATCATGCCGCCGCATGACAATGTCAAAAATGGACTTTTCCGCCATGCTGAGAATGCGTTCCAGGGTTTCCGTCTGCGTATAGCAGGAATTCGCAATCTCGCCGCTGGCATTGATCAGCCTGCGCAGTGTGGCCTTTTCATCCACAATCTGCATATACGCCCGCGCATTGACCGTATGGGGAACACCGCTCATCAGCTCAACAAGATACGTGTCCCCGCCTACGCCCTCCAGCGTACCGCGCTTTGCAAGCTCTGCAGAGAGCGTAACCAGATCGCAGGGCTGGCCGGAGATGGAGAGTGCACGCATGGCATCATAGATTTCCCGATGTGCCGGCTGATAAAAATCATCCTGCTTGAGCAGTTCAAACCCAAGAATCAGGGTCTCATGATTTCTCATCATCGCACCAAGGGCGCTGCGCTCAGCATCTATACTGCTGGGTGGTACCTTGATTACGGAATCATCCAATTCGTTTCCCTCCCTGTTTACGT
>JAFUZM010000350.1 GCA_017476605.1 Clostridia bacterium | reverse complement strand
GTCCTCCGGAGGGATCCTGAAACGGCAGAGCTTCGTCCATGGGCAATGTCTTCTTTTTTCTCTGGTCGGAAATCCAGAGATTCCTTGCAATGGTGCACAGCCAGCTCTTGATGCTGCATTCGCCCCTGAAATGATCCAAAGATCCGAGTGCTTTGAAGAAGGTTTCCTGGGTGATCTCCTCTGCGGCATGCGGATTGCCCGAAAGCGAAAGCACATAACGATAGATCGGGTCAAAATAGGTTTGATAGGTTTCATCAAACTGCACTGATTCCATCCAGATTTCCTCCTTTCACTATATTTGACGCACAGAATGCCAAAATATTACAATACAATTGAGCCTGCTGACAAGTAAAGAAAAGTATGGAATGGAAATCGTGCTGTTCATGTATCGTATGATTTTGCTGCTCGACCGGGTTGAAATGATTTCCATTTACGAGGTGCTGACGGAGATTCTGGAACTTTGGGGAACCAATCCGGTGACCATCAGCACTCCGGGAAAAAACGGAAAGCCAGCACCCGCAAAATGATCACGGCGCTCTTCCTTATCCAGTGTGTCAAGGTCGGGATATCCATTGCGGATCTGGATTTATTGACCATCGGGCTGGTACTGGACATCTGGACAGAGAAGGGGAATGATTCTTTCGATTATCCGTCATATACAGTGGCGGATCAGGCGGCGTTTGACCGGTTTTAATGAGGACAGAATAAAAGCCTCCTTGCTGCTGCAAGGAGGCTTAATTAAGCTCATCACCGTAAAGGTCATGAAGAATCTGCGGAATGTCTCTTTTATTGTAGATGATGTTTTGAATATAGACTTCGTTGTAGTCTTCGAGAACGGTATAGAAAGCCGAAAAGTTTCTGACGATCATCTGGCGGACTCCCCTGGAGTACCATGGTTCAACCTCATACAGTTTATAGCGCCTTGGCATATAGCTTAAGGAAGCAAGTTCATGCCTGATGAATGCTATGTATTTGACTGCGGTATCCGGTGCGAGTAATTCAAACGTTATGTAGTCATCAAGCTCGTTTAATTCAACCTCGGCATCGGGGGTGATGATAACGGCATATTCATCCATCAGGCGTGTTTCCTTTCGAGGTCGGCAAAGACAGCGCTCAAAGGTCTTCCCTGACGTGACAGGGCCTGATCATAGCTGTGCTGCAGCCTGGCATCAAGTTCTGTCCGGGATATCCCATCCGGAGATGATGGCGTTTGCAAAAGCGTCATGGGGAAGGGAATACCTTTTTGAATGATGATCTGATGATACAGAGTATTGATAACAACAGAAACGGGTATACCAAGGTCCTTGAGGATGTCCTCTGCCTGATTTTTTACAGTTTCATCAATTTGGGCGCTGACCGTAGCATCTTTTGTCATGATAGTCACCTCCGTTGAAAATGATACCATTTTGTCGTGCAGATTACAAGACGGTCCTTACATTTTAACCAATATTAATTCGGGAGGTGATACGATGGCATCCAGAATAGCCGGAATAACGGTTGAGATTAACGGCAGTACCACGGGACTCGAAAAGTCTCTGGAAAGCGTTAACAAAACAATAAAGAATACACAGTCGCAGCTGAGGGATGTGGAGCGCCTCCTGAAACTGGATCCGGCCAATACGGAACTGGTCACACAGAAACAGAAGCTGCTGGCGGAGGCGATTGCCGGTACGAAGGAACGTCTGACTGCGCATAAACAGGATGCGAAAAAGGCGGACAGCCAGCTCAAGGAGGGAAAGATCACTCAGTAGCAGTATGATGCGCTTCAGCGGGAGATCATCGAGACGGAAGACGCACTCAAAAAACTTGAAGCGCAGGCAAGATCGACCAATACGACTCTCGCGCAGGTGGATGCTGCTGGCCAAAAGATGAAGGAAGCCGGAGAAGCCGTTTCCGTTGTCGGCGAGAAACTCATGCCTGTGACGGGAGCGGTTACGGGATTGGCAACGGCTGCTGTCGAAACCGCGGCGGATTTTGAAACCACAATGAGCCAGGTTCAGGCGACACTCGGCATAACTAAAGATCACATGGGGACGCTGAACGGCGCATCGGTCAATACGATGGATACGCTGGAGAAGCTGGACCGGCAGCTGAGTGCGGACACAAAGTTCTCCGCGGAAGAAGCGGGATACCAGGGTTCCACTTTGTACAGTTTATAGTACCTGGGCATATAGCTTAAAGCGGCAAGCTTGCTTTTGATGAATGCAGATATTTTACAGATGAACTTGGCGTATCAAAGAATTCAAATGTACCTGAAGAGAAGACGACAATAAACGAATGCATCCGTCAGTTTGCATTCTTTGTTTTCCGCTTGGCCAGTACCGGCTTAAGTAAATACATCACGACGACCAGGACTGCGATAGCCAGGAAAACAGCGCTGATCGGGCTGGTGAGGAAGGGAGTGAAGTCGCCTTTCGTGCGCATCATGCCTCGGCGATAATTCACCTCTGCCAGAGGTCCCAGGATGAAGCCCAGAATGAAGGGCGTGGAGGGAATATCGAACTTCTTGAAGGCGAAGCCCAGCGCACCGAACACCAGACAGGCAATCACCTGGCTCATGTTGTTTTTGAGGGCATATGCGCCGATGGAACACAGCACGAAGACACAGGGGAGCAGAATGTACTTGGGGATGCTGAGCAGCTTTACAAATACCCGCAGTCCGAAGAATTCCATAAACAGCATAATGACCGACGAAATGAGCATGGCGGCAAATATGCCATATACGATGTCTGCCTGATTCTGGAACAGCAGTGGTCCGGGGGTCAGGCCATGCAGGGTCAGTGCACCAAGCAGCATGGCAGTGGTGGTGTCTCCGGGAATGCCGAGTGTCAGCAGCGGAACCATGGCTCCACCGATGGTGGCATTGTTGGCGGTTTCGGAGGCAACCACGCCGTCGATGCGGCCGGTTCCGAACTCCTCCGGATGCTTGTCATAATTCTTGGCAACCGTGTAGGCAAGAACATTGCTGGTGCCACCGCCGATGCCGGGCAGAATGCCGATGCCCATGCCGATCAGCGCAGAACGCAGCGCATTCCAACTCTGTCCCCAGAATTCTTTCATGGTAAAGCCAAAGCCCCTGACGCCTTTCATGCTGGGCTGAATGACTTCCTCATCGTTATGGTGACTGGTCTCTGCGGCAGAGATGATTTCGCCTACGGCAAACAGGCCCACCATCACGGCCAGCATATCAAATCCGCCCTTTAACTCGGTCAGGTTAAAGGTGAACCTGGCAGTGCCTTCGATGGTATCGGTGCCAACGGTGGAGAACATAAAGCCCAGCACACCCGCAATGACACCCTTGACCATGTTGCCGCTGGATAGCGTGGCGATCATGGTGAGGGAGAAGACGGCAATGGAAAAGAATTCATAGTTGCCGAAGTTGATGGCTGCCCGGGCAATCTGAGGGGCGATGAACATAAGCAGCAATGTGGAAAAAATGGTGCCAAGAAAACTGAACACGACGCCTACGCCCAGAGCTTTGGCAGCCTGGCCTTTCCTCACCATGGGATGGCCATCAAAGCAGGTGGCCACTGAGGAGGGTGTGCCGGGAATCCTCAGCAGGATGGCGGAAATGAGGCCGCCGGAAATCGCACCGATAAAGAGTTCCATCAGGAGCGTCATGGCGTCAGAGGATGCCATGGCATAGGTGACGGGGAGAAACAGGGCAATGGCCATGGTGGCGGAAAGACCCGGAAGTGCGCCGAACACGATGCCAACGGCCACGCCGATCAGCATGAGGAAAATTCCCGTCGGCGTCAACACGGTGGCAAAGCCTCTTGCAATCAATACACCAACATTCATAGATTCACAGTCCCCTTTCTTTCTCAGAAGCCAAGCAGGCTTTCAATCACACCGCGGGGCAGCAGCTGCTGCAGGCCTACGCGGAAAGCGACAAAAATGACGGCAGTGAAACCCACGGACACGCACGCAAACAGCGACAGATTTCGCTTTTCTTTGGGAGCCAGTACCAGCATCTGCAAAAACAGATAGAGGACAGTGGCCAGGCAGAAGCCCAGAGGCTGAAGAAGCAGGATATACCCGATGATGACGATAAAGGTGAGTGCTACGGCAGTCAGATCGGTTCTGCTCATCTTTTCGCCCGCATCCCGGGATTCATCATAAGCCCTCATTTTCCGGATGCCCTGCAAAATGAGCAGCACAGCAATGATGGCCAGCAGAATTCCGAGAAGATAAGGAATGGTCCGCGCACTGGCATAACTTGGGGTAAGCTTCGGCCGTTTTTTGATCTGAGCGGTGTAAAACAGGTAGGCAGCGCTGATCGCAAGCGCAATGATGCCCAGTATCAGATCCCGGTACTTTTTGAATTTCATAGTCTCGTCCCCTTTTCTTTTGATGTACATTCATCATAGTACAGAACTCCGCTAAGTTTCCGGAAAGAAAAGACGGACACAGGTTAAGAACACGAAAAAAAGCGGGGCAACCTCATGAACCTTGAAAAGTCATGAGGCTGCCCCGCTTAGTATGTCTCCGATTCGCCCCGAAGCATACCCGATGCCCGGTGATACACATGTATCGCTAGAGCCTCCAATTCATGTTTTTTCCGCATTGAATGTTGAAATTTCCCCGGAAGAGTCGTCTAATCAGTGAAAAGGGCGAAAGCGCTTGTCTCAAGTGCGGGAAAATGCCCGATGGAACAGGTGATCATCTGTCTTGTTCAATTGAGGAGTTTGTCAGGGAACGAGCACTGACAAAAGCCACTACGCCGAAAGACCAGGCTGCTCGTAAGAGGAGATATGCCCATCGCATGCGCGATGGTTTTGTCAGGAAGCAGGTACTTGACAAATTGGCTTGGCAAATCAACAAAATCGAATGTACTTGGAGAGAAGCCAGGCATATGCCCGGTAATTCAAAGACATACTTGTACATGAAGAAGGGGGTGGGGAGACCATGGAAACTGTCAAGGGCCCTGACAGTATGGAAAAACGAATAGAGAATATGGTTACGAGGTATCAGCTTCCGTTGCTGAGACTCTGCTTTGCATATCTGCATGATGAGGAACTGGCAAAGGATGCGGTACAGGAGACATTCATCAAGGCGTTTCGGAGCCTGGACACGTTCAGGGAGAGTGCCTCGGAGAAGACGTGGCTGACCCGAATTGCGATCAATACATGCAAAGACATGAGGCGGACAAGCTGGTTTCGGCATGTAGATCGAACCATAACACCGGATATGCTCCCGGAGCCGACGGCTCCCGTGGAACCGGAGGACGAAAGCCTGACAATTGAAATCATGAAACTGCCGGCAAAGCTCAAGGAAGTAGCTCTGCTGTGCTGGTTTCAGGAAATGACATACAGTGAAGCTGCGGAAACGCTGGGCATCAGCCTGCAGGCGGTCGGCAGCCGACTTAACCGTGCAAGACGAAAGCTGCGGTTTGTGATGGACGGGAGGGACGAGCGTGAACATTCATGAAGAACAGAAAATCGTCAGGAAGGCAATCAATTCCACCCTTTCCGGTTTGCAGGAGGATCCATGGCTTACGCAGCGCGTTCTTGCAAATGCGAAAGGAGATAAACCTGTGAAAAGAAAGATATCCTATGCTCTGGTACTTTGTATTGCAGCCATCCTGGCTCTGGTGGGAACCGCGTATGCGATGTTCTCCTCAAGGACAGCGGAGTTTTTTGGAAAGCATTATGGACAGGATTACGGAGACTGGCTGCAGGGCGGGAAAATAGCAGAGATTGGCGAAACTGTTACGCTGGGCGCGGTGGATTTTACCCTGGATGAGGTGGTCTATCGTGACCGGGAAATCTATGCGGTCGGTACAGCACGTGCACGAAACGATCTGGATATATTGCTTCCGATGGACATGGTGGATGGCTGGGAGTTTGAGGAAGTGTCTCAGGGAGAAGAAGCAAGAGCACTGATAAGTCAGGCAGAGAAGACAGGCGGGATGCTGCTGTCCATTGACTGTATTCCTCAAAGAATCGGAGTGGATCATGGGTCCATGATGAATGTCGGTGATGTGGGCATGTATAATCTCAGAAACGAGGATGGAACCATTACCTTTTCCTTTGAGACGGGCGGCTATGCTCTGGAAGACGGGACAACGTATCAGATGGAGCTTTTCATTGATGTCGATGCCTGGACGGAAACGGGAAAGCTGAATGATGACCCGATTCAGCCAGAGATCTGGACGGTGAGTTTCCAGACGACCATCAGGACGGAAACCGAAGAGCCGGCGATTTCCCCTCTGGTCTATGCAGAGGCGGCGATGCAACTGGACTATGCGGTTTTGGTTCCTGGAGCGTATCAGGAAACCGGGACAATGCCCGTCTATGAGGCAGTTGAAAACGACTTTACGACAATGGTGAAGCCGGAATGGTTCAATCAAAGTGGCATTGCAAAAGAAGAACGGGCCAAAAACAGTATCAGCCTGACCTTCAGTGACCATGCTGAGCTGAACATCAGTCCGGAGGCCATTTTCTACTATGAAAACACGGACGAGCTCGTTGATTATAACTGGAAGGAACGGGAAAACGGGAACCCGGATCTGGAACCAATGCTGCTTCCAAAACAGGCGATTTCGCAGGGAATTGTTCATATGGCCAGTCAGGTTCATTCGGGGTATGACGACTTTACAGAGGGAATTTCCTTTGAACGAGATCATCTGGTCTCAATTTCTCTTGAGGAGGCAACGCAGGAGGCCGAAGCGCTGCTTGCAAAGCTCGGCCTGCATGGATACGAGCTTGCCTGGAAACTGGATATGAGTCTTGACCGGATTCGTACCCTTGGAGAGGCGTATAACCGCTTCTGGTTTGAAGGAGAGGGGTACAGTAATGCACCGCGCCAGGATTACATGGCTGCAACACAGGAGGATGAGGGATATTATCTTGTTTACACGCCGCTGGGCGTTGACATGGTCAGTGACGGGCGGCATCTGATCACGCTGTTTGTTTCAAGCCGCGGCATTGTCAATGCCAGCATTGTGAGTGCATATGCACGCGGGGATATCGCCTATACGCCAGATCATCTGATCACTCCTGGGGAAGCGGTGGAAAGGCTCTATGTGGAGGCGGCAAAATCCCGGGAGAGCATCACGGTGAGTGCCATAGAGCGAGTGGCACTTACGTATGTGGCGGTCCGTGCTGACAACAAGCAGGAGGGCATGGTATTCAGTCCGGTCTGGCAGATTCTGTTCAGGAAAGCTGGCGGAAGCGATGAATACACATGCTGGGCGGAGTTTTCCGCGATCGACGGAACGCTCATTGATGCAATTTTCAGGTGAGGCGATTTGTGGCAGCTAATGGCTGCCACTTTTTGCATTTCGCCATCCAATTTGCCCTTTGGTACAGTTCCCAATTCATAAAAGTCATGTTATGCTTTCGCTGTTACTATGGGTTGTGAGCGGTTGACGGATGCTTTTACGATTTGTTCGCATTGCACAGGAAGAGGGAGAACATGGCCCAGGAATATATCATTGGAAGAACGGAGCGTGTTCGTGAGTTAAAGACACTGCTTCAGGAGAAGCATGCGCTATATCTTTCAGCTTTCTTTTGCTCAGGCAAAACCCTATTGCTGGATCAGCTGGCGAAGGCACTGGACGGGATAACTGGACGGACTTTCTTAATGAGGTTAAGAAGACGCCAAACTGTACGCTCCTCATTGACAGTCTGCATCTGCTGGATGATAGAACTGCCCAGTCTCTTGCTGCCCTGATTGCAACGCTCGGTGCAAATCGGCGGATTGTGATGGCAGGACGGGCACAGTTGCCTGCATATTTACACCAGCTCTGTGCAACCAATGCGATCACAGTGCTTGACAAGGATTTGCGCTCATGGATGAGGATAAGACCCCACGAAAGCCAGATTGCAGCGATATTCATCAGTGGGGCACTGTCCATAGGAATATCTCTGATGGCCCTGGGATCCTGTCTTTTTTGGATTGCCGTTTCAAAGCGGAATTACGGGCGATTGCAGACAGTACGCGGCATATCGCAAAGGCATTCGGGGAAGAGAATGCCCGCTGAACATCGACATCACCCGACAAAAATCGGGCGAAATATAAGGAGGAATGTCCTATGAAAAAGATTCTCGTAACTCTCGTTTCCATTGCTCTGCTGCTGATGCTCTCCTGTGCACTGGCAGAAGAGGTCCCGGCTATCAACTGGGAGGATGTCCACATTGAAGATACCGGTATTGAAGGCAGCTGGTATACGCTTAATGCCGTGGCCGTCCAGTTCTGGGTACCTGATCTCTTTGAAAATAAAGATATCACTGAGGATGACGACGAAAGCATGGTTGCCAAGTTTGAGCTTCCGGACGGAACCGCCGGCATTTATGCTCAGTACATTGAAGGCTTTGAAGGCGCAACGATTGACGATCTGGTCGCCAGCATTGAATCAAACAATGGTAAGGACGCCGAGCGCTGTACCCTGAACGGCCTGGACACTGTATCCTACAGCATCCAGGATGTTGACGCGGTCTATGTTGCCTTTGTTACTGAGTCCGGCAACTACCTGCAGTTCATCTTCACGCCTGTATCCGACGAGGGATTTGCCGCTGTGGCCCAGTTGGTCACTGCATCCATTATGCCCGAGGAATAATTCAAAAGGCCCCAACCGGTTAAGCCTTTCTGGCTGCCGGGTGGGGCCCTTTTGAATACGATCACGAGAACTCTGATGCTCAGCACTGGTCAACGAACGAGTATCGCTGCGATATGGAAAAACCTTTCTCAAAAGGAGGTTTTCTGTATTCTGTATGGTTGGAATCGGACATGCAGGGGATCGAAATGGGCAGTATTCTTCGGACAGCGACGATCTTTTTCTGCTTGCCCAACAAGGGCGTATCATGTATAAAGAATACCTCTTATCTTTGATTGATGATGCTGGAAATACTTAAATCTGCTCTTGTTCAGTTCCATGATTGGGCAGAGAAGAGCAGGACGCAATCAGTGAAGGAAAAGATAAAAAGCGCCAAATAGGCGCTTGACATGCTGATCATATACAGTTAGAATACACAGAGAAGGGTGACACAGGCTTGGCGGCTTGCTCCTACGCTGACCGAAAGGAGGCTCAGGCGTTGCCGATTATTTTGACTTTTCACATCGGACAGTTTACCGTAACCATTCGTGTAACGAGAAAAGAAAGAAAGTCAGAAGATCGCAACGAAAAAAACAACCGCCACTCTGGCAAGTGACGGTGTTTTTTGCGGTCTTCTGACTGCAACTAAACCACAATAACTTGAGGAGCAGCCG
>JAFUZM010000349.1 GCA_017476605.1 Clostridia bacterium | reverse complement strand
GCAGTCGGCACCTATGGCTGTTTTAACGGGCGGGAAAACAAGTACCACTTTGATGCTGGCATTGACGCCATGATGGAGACCCTGGAGCCAAAGATCGTGCTAGTGTACGGTTCCATGCCGGAAAAAGAACTCGGACCATATATGAAGTACGCAAAATTCGTACAGTATCTGGACTGGACTAGCCGCATGCATAGAGGTAAAGACTGATGGTTAGTAGCAGCAACTCTTACTCCGGAGCGGGCAGATAGCAGCCATATGCGGGAAAATATCATGTTGTTCCGAAAGAGCTCAACAAAGATAAGAAAGATCCGGACATCTACGATCCTAACATTGATTACTTTAAAAAATATCATTGAAGCCCTTCTCCAGGCTCACGATTTCGACGACTGCCCTGTCTATGTGTTTTCCTAAATTCCGCCTGTGTCATACCCTGCGGTTCTCGGTAACCAATAAGCTTTTCAGCAGGGCTGGCATCCTTTTGGGGGCGACAAAGGATACGACAGTCTCAAGAATTTTTCCAAAATGCTGCTGAATAATTGCGTCATTAAGTAAAGTATCGCGTTGGCATATTGTGTTCTTCCTCACGCATGATTCCCGGTATCCCGGCACCATGCTGCAATCTTTCGGATCAGTAAAGTGGACAGTGCATCGGAAGACGGGATCTGGATAGAACCTTTGCTGTATTTAAGACCGAGCTCATCCAGCTCGGATGAGAAGTGCTCTACAGCATCAGGGCGGGATAAAGCCCGATATGTTTTCTCTGTGCGGCAAAAATGAATGATGTTGTGTCCCTGCCACCAGGTCGGCATTGACCACGAAATCTTCTCCGTTGCCTCCGGGAGTTCAGACCGGATCGCTTCCCGCATATGTTGAAGCTGGCTCCGGACCATCTCATCCTGGGCGAAAATGTATTCATCTATCGTCGCAGGAGCTTTCCCGCAGTAATGATCCTGATTGGCATGCTTAAAAGAATGTCCACATTTTGGACATGAGGCTATCCACTCTTTCTTCAAATATCGCGTGTTGTAAATTCCAAAATGACGGCAATGGTGTCAACTTTTGTTTCTCGGGCCTTGGCTCTTGCCTTTGTCTGAGCGCGGCTTGCGTGGCACGGAATCTTTCTTTCCTGCCGGTCTTCCGCCTTTTGACTTGGGCTTTGCCTCGGATTCCTGCGTCTGTCCATCCGCCGGATCATGATCCAGGTTGACTTTTTTCTTCAATAAGCTGTTTAAAACCTTGGAAGTAAAGTGGCTCTGTTTGCACACCTTCACAGAAAATATAATAGCGGTGCTCCTTCATTTCCAGATAGTTCTGTCATCTCTTTTTGTGCCACATTTTGGTTCCAGCTTTTTAGGCATCAATCTCCCTCCAGTCAATAATCTTTCTTAGATAGGGATCTGCACCATATTTGCCCTCAAGATATTGCTTGTCATACTTCGCATCTTTCCTGATAACCTCTCCATTACCGGCCTTAAATTCCACCAGAGAATACAGATTGGAACTCTGATCATTTCCCTTTGCAACAAACCATATCTCATCCCTGCGAAAAATCTCGTTATTCATCGTAGATAAATCATGGGAAGTGAAAATAAGCTGAGCTCCGTGTCTGTTGATCTCCATATTGTTGAACAGCATGATGATGTGTTTCAGGAGGATAGGGTGAATCTTCGCATCCAGTTCATCTATGATCAGGGTTGTTCCTTTGATCAGACTCCTGGCAATAAAAGGGAGCAGAATGAATAGCTTCTGTGTCCCGCTGGACTCTTCTGCTAGAGTGAGTTCTTCACTGTATCCCTGTACTACATGTCTGGTAAACACTTCGATGTTGTTATTATCTCTTTTCTCAATACGGAAGTCTTCTATATCAAGATCCATTTCGCGGATCATGTCAAGCACCAATTTCTTGATCTCTTCCGATGATGAAATTGCAGTACGGAATTCTTCCAGGGGATTTCCGTAATTGAGGAAATCAATTCCCGTCTCAAACCAACCCAGGATATCTTTAACGATCTCGTTATTCAGATAGGTGATTGCGAGATAAGAAAGTAAAGGAAGCGTATTTGACAATCCTTCACTGGTTTTCAGTTTGGAAAATGCGCCTTTCAGTTCAGCTCCTTCAGGGTTTCTTTCGAAAAGCGCCGATCGTCTGTTTGTATCAAACTTGATACGATCCAGCTTTTCAAAGACGATAACTCCGTTCTGAATATGCAGAATGTATCTGTATTCCGCCAGTTTTGTTCGAAAGAAGATTTCGAATTCGGACGGTGCAGTCTTGCTTTCGGCTGAGAATAAGAATGTCTTTACAGGTACCTTACTGAGCTTATAATTCATCTGAGTATTCTGCTCCGCAGCTTGCACAGGTCGAAGAACAATTGAAACAAGTGTCTGAATTGCCTCGAGCACGTTCGATTTGCCGCCACCATTAGGACCATATATTGCTGACACTGGTAAGAATAAATGACTGTCCTCTTCCTGGATTACTCTCTCGTTATGTTCCGAGATACTTGAGGCATGCATATCAAAAGTCATTTCTTCCCGAATGCTTTTATAATTCTTTACCGTAAACTGGCACAGCATTTTCTTTCCCGCCTCTCAATCTCGGATGAAGTGTACTTGACGTCGAAAGTATCAAACCCATCAGTTGATGGTATTGTATCACCGTATCGATATTTTCACAATTAAATCCGAGAAAATTTCTCATAATAGACGCTGAAATCTTGATTTTTGCCGTTTTTAGATAAACCAGCTGTTGGAAGTGATGTACCATTCTCCGCGAATTTCAATGCATGTGTTTCCTATCTCAGTATCTTCTCCATCGGCTTGCCTTTCGCCAGTTCATCGACCAGTTTATCCAGTTGCCGAAGCTTCTTTTCCAGTGGGTCTTCTATGGTCTCCACTTTCACACCACAGATGGAGCCAGTGATAAATTCTGAACGGGGATTCCATTCGGGAGCGGATGACAGAAACTGGCCATACGTCATGGCGTGTAACGTGTCCATATCCTCATATCCTGTCAGCCATCGGATAATCTGATCGACCTCCGCGTTGGTGCGACCTTTTTTCTCAGCCTTTGCAACCAGAGCAGTATAAACTTTGATGAACACCATATCATAGACGGATTGCCTTGGCATATCTTGTTCTCCTTCACGCGTGATTTCCGGTCTCCCGGCACCATGCTGCAATCTTTCGGATCAGTAAAGTGGGCAATGCATGGGAATATGGAATCTGGATGGAGCCTTTGCTGTATTTAAGACCGAGCTCATCCAGCTCGGATGAGAAGTGCTCCACTGCATCAGGACCGGGATAAAGCCCGATATGTTTTTTCTGTGCGGCAAAGTGAATGATGTTGTGTCCCTGCCACCAGGTCGGCATTGACCATGAAATCTTCTCCGTTGCCTCAGGGAGTTCAGCCCGGATCGCTTCCCGCACATGTTGAAGCTGGCTCCGGACCATCTCATCCTTGGCGAAAATGTATTCATCTATCGTCGCAGGGGCTTTCCCGCAGTAATGGTCCTGATTGTCATGCTTAAAAGAACGTCCACATTTTGGACATGTCCAGGTCATATGGCTATCCACTCTTTCTTCAAAATCGCATGTTGTCGTGTGCTGTAAATTCCAAAATGATGGCAATGGTGTCAACTTTTGTTTCTCGGGCCTCGGATCTTGCCTTTGTCTGAGCGCGGCTTGCGTGGTACGGAATCTTTCTTTCCCGCCGGTCTTCCGCCCTTTGACTTTGGTTTTGCCTCGGATTCCTGCGCCTGTCCATCGGATGGATCGCGATCCGGTTTGACTTTTTTCCGGCCTCTCTTGTGAGAGTTGGGTATGATGACAGGAGTATACTTACCTGGCATTGTCTGTCCAGAATTTCCAAAAGCAGAGCTGCTTCTTGCAGCATACTCTCTTGCCATGCGCACAAGATCATTCTGATCCAAATCGTAAAGCCTGAACAGCGCCTTTTGTTCCCCTGTGAGAGCCTGGGCGAATTCATACCGGTCATTTAATACAATTTCGATGAGCTCTTGGATGGTGGAAGTTGAGTCTGTATTGAGTTCCCTGCAAGCCTTCTCAATTTCAAATCGAATGATGCTGGAAATGAAAGAAACTGCGAACTTGCTTAATAACCCTTCTGTTTTATGCAGCCCGGCAGTTTGTCCGCCTTCCTGTATTTTGAGAATTGCAAGTTGTGTCTCGGACACCTTTCTTGATTTGCAAATCATATTGCATAGTTCCGGGGTGATCCCATCTGACACAGCCAGAGAAAAGAAGCCGAAGGATTCTATGCTGAGACGCCACTGATCGCGATGCTCGACAATCCTTCTGTTCTGTCCCTCGCCTGCAATCGACAGGTATTTTTCCATTCCGTTGGCGATGGAAACGTCTTTTCCCTGGTAGATCGCTTCCATGCATCTTTTTACTTCTTTCCGTATTTTCTTGGTTAAACGCTGGGACTCTGTTGCGGCATCAGGTCCGTCAAAGAACAAACATATAGATGATACCCGATCCGATGTCTCAAATAGCCTCTGCCTGTCGGATATTGCGAACACGACGTCATCTTCCAGCAGGAATCTTGGGTTCCAGCGAATCTTCGGGCCGTGCTGGGTAACCATCTGTATGTGACCATGCGAATCAGGCGGCAAAAGAATCATGTACTTCCACGAATGCGCATTGATGACGTCAAAGACAGGCTCCGTGGCGAATTCCTCGGGGAGAACAATGCCTTCGATTTCGATGCTGAATGTGGACAGGAAAAGGGAGATTCTTTGGAATGCCTGTGCATCCGGAACAGGACCGTCATATGGAAAGTAGGAGACAGGGCAACCGGTTGCAGCATCTATTGCATACAGATAACCAACCATTGTCGGATCAGTACTGAGTGATTCTTCAGAGCCCAATTGCGCATATCTGGACTGACAGGCAGCATCGTCATTGCCCGATCCATCAATGGAAAGCCAAACCTTCTTTAATCCATTCGCCTTCAATCGGGTAATATGAGCGATGCGGAACGCATGGTGCATATCCTCATTGATGGTTTTTGCGAAGAAATCAGAATACCAGGAATCACTATGGAGCTGGCCTGAGAACAAGACATGCGGTGCCATGACGTCTTCAAAACTCTCTGCGGCTTTGCTCGCGTGCTGGAGCAAGAACATGGCATAATCAAAGATGGCGTTTGCATTCTGGACTTCATAAACAGCCGAAAGTTCTTCATACAAACCTGTTTTTTGGGCAATCGTGCGGGTGAGCCCATACAGTCCAATTTGCAGTTCGTGTGGAGGTGTTTTCTTATATGAGAAGTTTTCATTCCAAAGATTCCGGAAATGATCCTTGAAATACTGGTTCGGAATCATGCTTTCCGTTCCTGCTGTATCCGTGGTCAGACGACCAATGGTCTTTCTGTGCTTTTGTCCATTTTCGTCAAAGGAATAAACAAAGACCGTGCCATCGTGTCGATTCAGGAAAGCAAAGTCTGGAATCTTCATAACCGGATTATCTGCGCTCATAATGGAAACCTTTCGCTCAAATGAATTACTCACAGCGGGTTTTTTGGAACGGGAGCGGGCGTTTCAATCCATATCTGCTCAACGCCAATGCTCTTTAATGTATTCGAGAGCATGAACGGATTCCTCATGGATCCTTCCGCTTTTTGCCAGCGCCTTGGCCTCTTCTCCCAGGAGGGCCATCTCCTTTTCACTGATTTTGCCAAAGCCAGATTCGAAGAAGCCGTGGGGCATGTCCGGACTCACGGTCATGGCAACAGGAACGCCTACCTCCAGGAGCTTTTCTCCATAGAGCCGACCTTCCTTTTTGAGATTGTCGTTGTCCGCCAGCACAATGATGGCAGAAGGCAAGCCTGTAAGATTTTCTGGAGTCGCGAAAATCGGTGAGACCAGCGGATTTCGTGTCTCCGCCGGTAGACAGTGCAGTTCGTTGAACACCTGCATGATCGGCCCGCCGAGACTCCCTGGCCCCTTGGTGGCCGGGTCTGTATCGAGGTCCAGGAATGGATACATCAGCACCTGCCGAGAGAAAAGGTCAAGCCCATGGGTCCCGGCATAGATGCAGGCTGCTGCGGCCAGGTTCGCTCCGGCGCTGTACCCCATGACCGTCAGTTTGCCATTGTGTCCAAACGCCTGTGCGTGCGCTTTCAGATACTGGGAAGCCTCAATGGCGTCCATCAGCGCATCCATATACCTGTATTCCGGGCTCTTGCGATACTCCACGGAAGCGACATTGCAGCCCAATGCATCGACAACGGCCCGCCACATGGCATCGTTCATGGCGCAGCCGCCAAACAGAAAGCCACCGCCATGAAAGCCGATGATCAGTGGAGCGTTCGGCTGTTCTGCCTTGTAATAGACGATGGGGATTTCTCTGACGTTTGCCGGAAGCACATGACGTTCACCGGTCACGGGAATCACCCGATTCAGTTCCCGCATGCCTGCGGCCTCCTTCAGCACGGTGGCCTTTACCTGTTCTACGATTTCCTTCGGATAAGGCATATTGAGTCTCCTTCCTGCGATGTCAGATCTTTTTGAGCTTTACCTGAATGTCAATATCAGCGTGTAAACCGACTATAGCAATTCCGGATTCTGTATGTCAATCATTACCTGTCATCCCGGTACGATACTTTGGCTCGGGAGATCCGGAAACCCATAGGGCTTATTTCCTGCCAATGACCGTATAGACCACCCCGTCTGCAAGGTGTCGGGATTCATAGAGGCAGAGATGATCGACCTGCATGGATACATGAGGAAGGTCAATCGCATTAAGGGAAATGGATTCCGGGATGACGGGCCTTCGGATCAGGGTAAAATGGGGTGTAAAGGGCTTTGGGTCAAAGGGAACGCCGGCACTGGAAAGACGATCCCGAACAAGATCCGCGAGGGTGAGGAGAGCCGGATTGGGCGAGACACCGGCATAGAGGACCTTTGCCTCCGTGAAAAGACCAAAGCGTGAAAGTGTCAGCATGAATGGCTGGGATGTGTCCGGAAGGAGATCCAGCACCGATTCGGGCCATTCTCCGATATAGGCAAGGGTCATGTGGAAATTGGATACATCAAGATATCGTCCGGAGACGCCGGCGGATATGAGGCTGTGCTTT
>JAFUZM010000348.1 GCA_017476605.1 Clostridia bacterium | reverse complement strand
ATCTTTTCTTCCCGGAAAATCAATTATTACCCCCATATAACAAACTCCTTGTGCATCGTGCTAGGGAATATTATTTACAGCACGTATTATCGCACAAGGAGCTTGTTTTTGTACAGTTTTGACCGGCCTTTAGAATGATACCTTATTCCAATTACTTTTCCTCGGTCATGCCCAGCATGTTCAGCGTGTTTCCATCTGCCTCTCCGCCATAATACTTGTCGAGTACCTTTTTGAAAACAGGCTCCCCCGGCGCAGCAATCATGAACAGTGTCATGCATGACCTCAGCTTCATATCATCCGGATAACCCATGACCTGCGTAGGATTTGAAGTACCCAAAGTGAGCAGCGCATTTGATATCTCAATCAGATCCCGTCCAAGAACCGGATCCTGCACATATGCCTTTGCTTCCTCTAAATCCCGAATGCCATAATACTGTGCCATTGTGCTGAATCCAAGACCAGCAAGCTGTGGAAAGATGTACCAGATCCAATGGGTCTGTTTATGTCCACCTTTAATTTCCTCAAGTGCGCTTGCATAATCCGCTTTATGCGCCTCATAAAACCTTGTCAGATCCATCCTTCGTCTCCTTTCTGTCATTTTCATATTCTCGTCCCGCTCTACCAATTTAGCGAGTCACCGGATACAACGGGCTACACTCATAAAGGGAATCCCTCTCGTATCGCGGAAGTTCTGTCCCTGTCTGCTCTTCTCGGGATTTCCGCAGACAGCTCCTGTCACTCTGCCAGGTCACGTCCTTCGAAACGTCTCATGTTCCGTAATGACGATACTGACCCGTATGTCATGCGGCGCCAGAGGAACCTCATCCTGCAGGAGTATCTCTCTGCAAAGACCAATGGTCATGCCATGAAAATCCGCAAGATAACGGTCATAATACCCGGCACCATGGCCAAGCCGTCCACATTTTCTGTCATAACAGACAGCAGGCACCAGAATCAGGTCCAGATTGTCCTTTGAAAGAATCTCATGGTTCATGCCGGGTTCAAGAATTCCGTATTTCCCCGGAATGAGGGGAATGTGCGCATCATATTTTCTGGCCTCCATTGTCCCTTCTCCGCTCATTCTGGGCAATGCAACCGTTTTCCCCTGAGCCATTGACCACCTTAAAATCTCCGAGGTATCCGGCTCGGTTCCAAAGGATGAAAACAGCAGCACACGCGTCGCACGCTTAAACTCCGGAAGCCGAAAAAGGTTAAGCCAGAGGGCCTGATCGCTTTGTTCCCGTTCCTCCATGGTCATTCCTTTTTCGATTTCCCGGATATGCTGCCTCATTTCCTCTTTTGTCATTTCCGCCTCCCATGGCCGCTTTGTCAAAATAGGCTCTGCCATGGCAAAAGCAGAGCCCCTATGTTAAGCCTCATCCTTTAAAATGTATGCGCTTACAATCTCGCCGATATACGCCGTATGTGCATCCCGGTTTGCCATAGGACAGGTTCCATCCACATCCTGCGGATACATAGCCTTTTGCATGTTCTCCGGAAGCAGAGAGATATCCTGTTTCTGCTGGTACAATACCCGGCATTCCAGCACCAGCGGATATGCCTTGGATTCAATGACAGGGGTATCAATTGTCTCGGCAGGAATCAGCGTAAGGCCCGCTTCTTTTGCTTTGTCAATGTTATGTCCGGATTGAGAACCACAGATGCGTGCAATTCCCGGATCCGCTTTGCCGAGAGGAATATTGAGGGAAAACTCCCCTGTCTTATCCAGCTGCGCTTTCGTATACCGATTTTCACGTACATAGACCGCAAAGGTTTCTTTTCCCCAAATCACGCCAAGATGTCCCCAGCCAATCACCATACTGTTGAACTTATCCCCATTGGTGTTCAGCAGCGCCCCTTTTCTAAGGCTTGCCGTAATCTCTTTCGCATAGTCAAACACATTGATCTTTTCCCTTGTCATTTTGGTTCCTCCTATCCTTGATTCATTTCAACACGTCACGTTGTCATTTTCCTGCCGAATCAGAACTTGGCAGTGCTCACTCTCTGTTCTTTTCCTGTCCAACTTGCCCACAGGTTCTCGCAATGATCTTGTCGATCTGTCTGCCATTGATCGGGAGAAAGATCCCGGCCACCGGTCCGACCAGCAGCATACAGATCAGTGTGCCGATACCGGCAACACCGCCAAGAAGAAAGCCGATTACAATAAACGTCGCATCAACGATGATCCGGATGACGCTGAAACGTTTGTGCAGCTTATCACTGATCACAACAGCCACAAGATCATTTGGCCCGGTTCCTGCATCCGATCGAATCACAATGGTCATCCCAAACGCCAGAATCACGCATCCAATGGCCAGCATCAGGATTCTGAGCGGAAGAGCGGTCACCTGCCCCAGCATCGGACCAAGCAAAAACGTAAATCCATCAATGAACGGTCCTCCGCATACCATACAGAGGATCGTTCCGATTTTGACATAGTTTCTGTCCACTGCAAGCAGAATCAGGATGATCAGGAGACTGATCACGATATGCACCCGGCCATGTGTAAGGGCCTGCCAGTGAAATGCAGCTGACAATGAATGACAGGTTCCCTGCACAAACACATTGAACGGATCCGATCCAAGATTGGAGACCAGGAACAGCGTCACGCCGAGATGTGCAATTGTGAGGCCGATCATCAGGATGACAATGCGAATGAGTCCTTCCTTTATGCTTCGCTTCATTCGGCACCTCACACTGGCAAATTTGCGTGCATCTTCCCGGCCTGCTGCTTCAAAAGCCACGCAAATCCCTTTGCCGTCCGAATGCCCGGCTCAGCAAAGTGGTTTCCTTTATTCCATTCAAGCACGACATGTTCAACCACCGGATCTGCCTGCATCCGGGCATATTGAAGTCGTATCAGATCGCCTACCAGGGCCATCTGAGGATTTTTCGTAAACTCTTCACGATCCCCAAGGCTTAAATAGACTTGACCCACCCGAATATGTGAATTCCGGATATAGTCCCCCCAGCCAGGGTACCACACCGACGGGGATACGCCGGCAACGCCACAGAATGCATCCGAATTGTATGCCGCCCACAGTGCAAACAGGCCGGCAAGGGAATATCCGCCGATCATCCTCAGTGAAGCATTTGCTCCGACTTCAGGTAAAAGCTCCTTCATCACAAATTCAAGTGTCTTGCCTGCGCCATCGCCGAAAGGGATTTCCCCAAATACCGGTGGCGCTCCCCATGGAGTTAAGTCACGGTTCCAGTCAGGCACCCGAAATGCACAGAGGCAAAAAGCGGAGCCCTGCTCCTTTTCAATTGCCTCTGTTTCCTGATCCAGCATTTCAAGATCATGATCATCCACCGGTTGCAGCAGCAATGTGTCTGACTTCGTGCCATAGACCTCACACCTGATGCCGGCTATGGTTTGGGTTTCATGCTTCATCTCAATACAACCCCAGCTGCTGCAGCAACGCAGCACAGCCCTTTTCAATGTCATCTGCTGCTTCCGCGAAGTTCCTCGTATACCAGGGATCTGAAACCTCGCGATGTTCGCCTGCCCATTCCATCAGCAGGGAAATTTTGAGGTCCGGATCTCCTCCGTATATCCGATACAGATCATGCCGGTTTTCCTCATCCATGCCAATGATGTAGTCATAGTCCTTATAATCCTGCTTCGTCGTCTTTCTTGCACAGCGGGATTCCAGAGGAATTCCACGGTTGTTTAATTCGCGACGCATGGGTGGATAGATATCATTCCCGATTTCCTCATTCGTCGTTGCCGCAGAAGAGATGAATGCTTCCTTTTCATGATCCCTGACCATCTTTTTTGCTATCATCTCAGCTGCTGGTGATCTGCAGATGTTGCCGTGGCAAACAAAAAGTATCTTTATCAAGTGCGTTCAGCCTCCTAAAAAGCCGTATTCTGCCTCGTTTTGCCGCGATTTGCCAAGTATACTTTTGCCTACTTTTCGGGGTCACAATGTCATGACTCAGCCGAAATGCGGCAAAATGCAGCAAGATGAGGCCGTCAATGGTAGTCAAATGGTAGTAAAAACAGGGGTGGTTTACTACCGCCGGGTTTGGGTTTAATTGGAAGTTATCAAGAAAGGTGTTTCTTCAATTCAGTCTTGACCGTTTCCAAATCGCTGCATGTCAGTAGTGGAATGAGAGCGTTGATTTCATCTATGCTTCTATCCCACCATTTGAATCGTAGCATGAGGTCAATCAGTTCATCATCAAAGCGTTTCCGTAAGACTTTAGCTGGGTTCCCGACCACAATGGTGTAGGGATCCACATTATTGCCAACAACACTGTCTGCTCCTATAATCGCACCGTCACCGATATGAACACCAGGAAGGATCACTGCATTCTGACCGATCCATACATCGTTGCCGATCACAGTATCGCCCTTGAACGGCATATCCGATGGAGCAGGAGGCTCCATATCCCATCCTTCAAGTGTGTAGAACGGGAACGTAGATACGGCGTTCATCTGGTGATTTGCGTCGTTCATTACAAATTCTGTGCCAGCTGCAATCTGACAAAACTTCCCAATGATGAGTTTGTCTCTGCTCCACGGATAAAAATGTGTTACATGACTCTCAAACTCCGAGTCAGCGATATAGGTGAAATCTCCAACAACAATATTAGAATTTGTGATTGTTGGCTTTACATAGATTTCTTTATCATATCCCGCAATCGGGTGGACCTTATTCGGGTCAGGTCTTTTTCCATTTTTCATATGCTTCGCTCTCCCTAAACCTCGAATCGCCGTAATCTCCCGTCACGCCCGAAAAAATAGTAGTTTATTATACCTCATTTCATCAGATTTTTCCACTATAAAAAATCGGCGCTCCGCAGTTCACGGAGCGCCTTGCCGGCATGTGGAGTTTGATATAAATACATCCTGCTGAATTTCACAAATTCAGCATCAAGTTTTCATGGGGCGGAAAAATACGCCGGGAAAACGCCGCAGGCACTCAATTGTGAATCAGACTCTCCAGCGTCTCAAAGAGACTGTCCGGCTCTACGGGCTTCGACAGATGGGCGTTCAGCCCCGCCTGCATACTGCGCTGCACATCCTCGTCAAAGGCATTGGCGGTCAGCGCGATGATGGGGACCGTTTTGGCGTCCGCCCGCTCCAGCTCCCGGATAGCCCGGGTGGCCTCCAGACCGTCCATCTCCGGCATGCGCATGTCCATGAGGATGGCGTCGTAGTAGCCGGCCCCGTGGTCCCGGAACAGCTCCACGGCGAACCTGCCGTTTTCAGCCAGGTCCACCTCCAGCTCCCGCATGCTCAGAATCATCATCATAATCTCCGCGTTGACGGCCATGTCCTCCGCCAGCAGGATGCGGCGGCCCTTCAGATCGGTCTTGCCGGAGGGGAGGGAGGCGTTCTTTTTCTTTAAGGCCTCCCGGAATTCGTCGATGACCGAGGCCGCAAACAGGGGCTTCGGCACGAAGCTGTCCACCCCGGCGCGCTTGGCCTCGTCTGCGATATCGTCCCAGTTGTAGGAGGTCAGGATGATGATGGCCGTGTCGCTGCCGACGATGGAGCGGATGCGGCGGGTGGTCTCCAGGCCGTCCATCTCCGGCATCTTCCAATCCACCAGGATCAGATTGTAGGGCTCCCGCCGGGCATGGCGCATCTCCACTATGCTCAGAGCCTCTGCGCCGGACTGCGCCGTCTCGCAGCTGACGCCCACCTGGCCCAGAACGATCTTGGCATGCTCGCAGGCCACGGGGTCGTCGTCGATCACCAGCACGCACATCTCGTGGGGATGCAGCTCGCCCGCCTCGATCCCGGCGGCTTTCCGGTCGGATTCCGCCAGCGTCACGTTGACGGTGAAGACCGAGCCCGCGCCTTTTTCACTCTCCACCTGAATGGTGCCGTTCATCAGCTCCACAAGGCTCTTGGTGATGGGCATGCCCAGACCGGTGCTCCCGTATTTGTTGGTGGAAGAGGAATCCTCCTGGCTGAAGGTGTCGAAGATCTTGGGCAGATACTCCTTGCTCATGCCGATGCCGGTATCCTGAACCACAAGGCGCAGGGTGCGCTTACCGTCGTAGCGGGCGGCCTCCTCCACCAGGAAGGTGACGCTGCCGCCCTCGGGCGTAAACTTCACGGCGTTGCCGAGAATGTTGATGAGCACCTGACGAAGCTTCAGATCGTCGCCGATGTAGTAGTCGTCTACTTTGCCGAGGATGCGGCACTCATAGTGCAGCCCCTTGTCCCGGCACTGGCCGCTGATGATGGTGTTGACCTGCTCGAGCATCTTGGAGAAGGAGAACTCCTCGCTCTTGATGGTCATGCGGCCGGATTCGATACGGGACATGTCCAGAATGTCGTTGATGATGCTCAGCAGGTGCTGGGCCGAGGTGCCGAT
>JAFUZM010000347.1 GCA_017476605.1 Clostridia bacterium | reverse complement strand
GCTGGGCATACTGATTCCATCTGTCCTGATTGTTCTATGGTTCTGGGCACACGGTGCTTTACCTGCCATGTGGGAGGCGTACATTCAGAACAACCTGACGCTGTATTCACAAAACATAAAGAGCGGTCACTATGATGCGCCTCTGCAGAATCTGTTGAACAATCTGCCCTGGGTCATTCCGGCAGCGATGGGCATGTTGCTGGCCTTTTTCCGAAGGGGGCATCGTCTGGAGGCGCTGACCTGGTGCTTTGGTGCGGTCTGTCTGTTTGAATTCACCTATCTGAATGGGCGGCGCTATCCTTATTACGCGCTCATCCTGGCTGTATTTGGGACCTTGGGGCCCGGATATCTGGGCTTTTTCATTCAGCAATGGACCAAAACGAATCCATGGCGGATGTCTCGGATCGCCACAGTACTGGCAACGGTTCTGGTGCTGGGTAGCCCCTTTATGGCCTACATGCTGAGCCCGAATACCTATCTGATGGGAACAGAAAAGGAGGATATGCCGCAGTATCGCTTTGCGGCGCTGATCCGGGAGACAGAGGATCAGACACTTCTTAATGCCGGGTTTCTGGATGGCGGTTTCTACTATGCAGCGGGCTCCATCCCCGTGAATCCATATTTCTGCACGCTGAACATCAGCTTGCCGGAAATGAATGCGGCGATTGACAACGCGGTTCGCACGGGTGAAACAGCGTATGTGATCACCCGGCAGCAAAAGCTGAAAGGCAATCGGAACTATCACCTGATTGATCAGTGCAGTTTCCCTTATGAAGGCCGGAACTGGACATATTATCTGTATCGAAGAAACGATTGAGCAAATAAATCAAGCCTCCACAAGCTGTGGAGGCTTGATTTACTACATTTTCATACGATGCAAACTCTGAAAATGTTCATATTTTCCTCTGCAGATGGTATTTACGCATCATCCATTGGAAAAGGACGCTTGAATCTGCCTGAGAAATCTTTCAGCGATTGGAGAAAACGTCTGGTATCTTTTCCAGATAAGAAACAGTTTTGTTTCCAGTTTCGGAGTAAGCGGACGGAAGACAAGCCCGCTGTCTGGAGAAGTACTGATCAGACGGTCAAATGTCAGCAGATATCCAAGGTGCTCTTTGGCAAAGAGAGAAGCGTTGTAGGACAATCGAAACGAGCCCTCCAGATGAAGCAGGTTCATTTTCTCACCCGCCCAGCGCGGGATATCCTTCTCCCAGCTTTGTCTGGAGCAGAATAAAGGCAAACCGATCAGGTCATCCACATGGATGGCCTTCTTTTTTGCCAGGGACGCATCCTCCGGCATGATCAGGCCCCAGATGTCCGATTCAGGGAAGCAAAGGGATTCATATTTGGAGGCATCCGGGGGTTCTGCCAGCACTGCAAAGTCAAGCAGCCCCTTATCGAGCTTCTCTGCTACCTGCTCTGTGTCCCCACTGGTGATGTGATAGCGAAGGCCGGGATACGCCAGCTTGAAGCGGTGAATTTCGCGGGCCAGGAAGCTGATCTGATAGGATTCGGCCAGCCCTAAATACAGATCGCCACCGGTGATGTCATCCAGGGCCACAAATTCCTTTTCGATGCGATCTGCCATGCTGACCAGATCCTCCGCCCGGTTCCGAAGCAGCACGCCTTCCTCGGTCAGACGGATGCTGAAGCTATGGCGGGTGAACAGCTTTTTCCCCAGTTCATCCTCCAGAGACCTCAGTGCCTTTGAAAGCGTGGGCTGCGTAACGTGCAGCGTCTCCGCCGCACGGGTCATGTTTTCCTCACGTGCGACAGCCAGAAAGTACCTGAGTGTGCGGATCTCCATGAACAGACCTCCTTGATATGCCGATATAGAATATCATGATATTCATTATAACCATTAGCGAAGATGCCGTCAAGCGGATATAATCAGGGCGAGTTAAGGAGTTGGCCTGTTTGCGGAGCGAACAGTTTGTCAGGTAACGAGCATTGACAAAAGTCACTACGCCGAAAGACCAGGTTGCTCGTAAGAGGAGCCATGCCCATCGCGTACGCGATGGTTTTGTCGGGAAGCAGGTACCTGACATATGGCTTGGCAAATCAACAGACCCAAATGTACATGCAAAGCAGGGAGGAGACGATGATGGACACGGTCAGGAACCACTTGATGGATGCCGGATGTCCGGAGGAAACAGCAAACATCGTAGAGCGGCTTTACGGCGACGGAAGGCTCGGCGATGCCCTGCATCCTATGAGAATTCTTAGCTGCGGCCTGATGGAGGAGCTCCATCAAAGCCAGAGAAAAGTGGACTGCCTGGATCATCTGATCCGGCAGACAGAGAAAACAATCAAAGCGACAAAAGAAAGGCGGTAATCAACATGATGAAGACGGAAAAACTGAACCTTACAAAGGAATGGGATAAGACCTTTCCCAAAAGCGAGAAGGTCAATCACAGCAAGGTTACATTCGTGAATCGCTATGGAATCACGCTGGCAGCGGACATGTATGTTCCGAAGATAGCCGAGGGGAAACTTCCGGCAATTGCGGTCTGTGGTCCCTTTGGTGCAGTCAAGGAGCAGTGCTCGGGACTTTACGCGCAGACCATGGCAGAGCGTGGCTACCTGACGATTGCTTTTGATCCATCCTTCACCGGTGAGAGTGGTGGTCAGCCTCGGTATATGGCCTCTCCTGACATCAATACTGAGGATTTCATGGCAGCAGTGGACTTCCTGTCTCTTTGTGATCTGGTTGACCCTGAGCGGATCGGAATCATCGGCATCTGCGGATGGGGCGGCATGGCACTCAATGTTGCTGCACTGGACACCCGCATCAAGGCGACAGTGGCGTCCACAATGTATGATATGACCCGCGTCAATGCAAACGGCTATTTTGATTCGGAGGACAGTGAGGAAGCCCGGTATAAAAAGAAAGCGGCCATGTGTGCTCAGCGCCTTGCGGACTATAAGGCCGGTGAATACAGGTTGGGCGGAGGCGTGGTAGAAACCGTAACGGAGGATATGCCGTTCTTTGTGAAGGACTATCACGATTATTACAAGACCGAACGCGGATATCATCCCCGTTCTTTGAATTCTAACGGTGGCTGGAACGTCATTGGCTGCGAGTCCTTTATGAATCAGCCTATTCTGCAATACTCGAACGAAATCCGCAG
>JAFUZM010000052.1 GCA_017476605.1 Clostridia bacterium | reverse complement strand
GTGAGGGGGACAGCAAGCGTCTGATCCTGCTTTCCATCACGCAGGTACACCCACTTGCGGGGATTCCAACCGGTCAAGGGCGAGCGAAGCGACGTGTATTTACCCTTGACCGGCTGGAAAGCGTAGCCACTTGTACTTGGCAAAGTGTATTCAACACGTTGTTGAGAATCCCTTGAATGCTTAAAACCACGTGCAAAGGTGGCCTCATACCGCATGCAGAAGTTCACGATTTGTTTACAAAATAGCTGAAAACTGTCCATTTCCGTGCGAATCTTGTCCGTAAATCCATGCGAATTCTGTCCGCCTGGGATGCGAATCTTGTCCATTTTGCATCATAATTTTGTCCGCCAAGCATGCGGCGCGTGTCCAGCGGACATCATAACGCTGTCCATTTTTCACGCGGCCATACGTCTACACAGTTTTTCTGTCTACAATCTTTGCGTAAAACTTAAGAAAACCCTTTATTTTGCTTGCTTTTAAGTGACCAACTTAGTCACGAAAAAATAGAAGTTAACGATTAAAGTACATCTTGATGAATGGTCGGTCAACCGATATAATAGAAGCAAAGAAAGAAGGGATGAATGTGACGATTCAATCTATGCTGCGCGAGAAGAACATGTCTATGTATCGTCTGTCGCAGATCAGCGGTGTACCAAAGTCGACCGTGATTGATATTTGTTCCGGTAAGAGTAATATTGAAGGCTGCACCGCCAAGACAGTCATGCAGCTTTCACGAGCGCTTGGCTGCACCATGGAAGAATTGATGCAGATCGACAATGCCCGTTATGATCGCACAACCGGGCTACCCAAGGATGAACGCTATCTGGAAAAGGGGCTTCCTGCCTATCTTCAAAAGTCTATCGCAGCGATGCAGGCATCATGGGCGATCATCGATGGCGGCGGGAAGGATTTGCACTGGGATATCTATTGGTGCGAATTGAACGCTGATATTAACAGCGCAGAAACAGAGCAGGAGATTTCTGGCGATCAGGCGTGGTATCTTCGCCGGAAGTATCTGCGTATGGAAAAGGATGATAACGTATGATTGATTTCAGTACGCTGCCTCGGAGGAACAAAACCTATGCCGGTGCGAACGGCAACAAAATCGCAGTAATGTATGAGAATGAACTGTATATGCTCAAATTTCCTGGCGTCGCCCGAAGAAACAAGGACATGAGTTATGCCAATGGTTGTATTTGTGAGTATCTTGGCTGCCATATTTTTGAGATTGTGGGCATCCCGGTACAGAAAACACTGCTTGGCACATTTAGCCGGAATGGGAAAGAGAAGATAGTTGTAGCCTGCAAAGATTTCACCACGACTGATACTGTGATCCAGGACTTTGCTTCCCTGAAAAATACGATCATTGATTCTGAACATAATGGATATGGCACCGAATTATCGGATGTTTTGATGGCGATGGACGAGCAGCAGGCGATTGATCCTGTCGCCCTAAAGCAGCGATTTTGGGATATGTTCATTGTGGATGCGCTGATAGGCAACTGGGATCGACATAACGGGAACTGGGGTTTCCTTTATAACAGCAGAACGGATGAAATGACGCTGGCCCCTGTCTTTGATAGCGGCAGCAGCCTTTTCCCGCAGGCGGATGACAACATCATGCATGCTGTCCTTGACGATCCTGCGGAACGAGACGCGCGAATTTTTAAGATTCCTCTTTCCAGCATTCGACAGAATGGACAGAAGATTAACTATTATGATTTCCTTTATGCCGGGATGAACCAGGACTGCAATGCGGCATTGAAAAGAATCCTGCCCCGAATTGATATGAAGAAAATCGACCAGATGATTGATGAAACCTCGTTTATTTCCGATCTGCAAAAGCGATTCTATAAGACGATGCTTGCGGAGAGGAAAGAGAAGATTTTGGATCGGTCTTTGCAAAGAATCCGAAAAAAGGAAAGAAATCTTGCAAGATCATCAGATTGAGGATATGACAGATACCATACGATCCTTACGAAGTAGATGAACGCCAAGACAGCCGTTATATGGACAATGATGAATACCCCCAGATGTGAGTGTTTTCTTCTAATGTTTCTCCTGTTTGATTTTTAAGGTTACATGTCATAGTTGTCTCATGAACATCTGCATTGCTAATTGACTTCAAATCAGAATCATCCAGCATAGCCATTCACGCACATTTACATCCCTAATACACACGTCGTGTGCCAAGACTATATCAATGAATGAGATTGTGAAATAACTGTACGGTTTTATTTATCTCCTGGAGAAGATACATTAGAGCATCCAGCGGGAGCTTGAAAAAATGCCCTGGGATGAGGCCGAGAAGTGCTTAAAATAGCTGCTTCTCGGCTGTTTTTTTATATCGGAAACGTTCTGGTATTGGCGTTGATTATCCATTTTTGTGGGTGCACATAAACCAAATGTGGTCCATTGGATGATAGCTACAGGCAAACATCATGTGTGATGCGGAAGAGAAACGATGGAATGAATATCAATCTCAACAGGTGAAGGTTCTCACTAATGTTTACACATGAATTGCATTAATGATTACACGGATTATAGAACAATCAGCGTATTTGACGCTGTTTTTTTATATGTTGTGTATTTTGTATTTTTTAGTGTAAAGCGCGTGTAAACATTAGTGAGAACCTTTAGCAAGGTGGATCGCTCCGGCGCATACATGGCGCGCAAGATTGCCAGGGACATCGTGCTGGCAGGGTACGCTGACAAGGCGGAGGTTCAGATCGCCTACGCTATTGGTGTGGCGGATTCGGTTTCCGTCTACGTGGAAACCTTCGACACTGAGCATCAGGACAAGCGGTTCATCGAACAGTACGTCCGTGAGAACTATGACCTGACCCCAAAGGGGATCATTGAGGGGCTGGGGCTTCTGGATGTGGATTACAACAGAGTTTCGGCCTATGGTCATTTCGGCGGCAAGGACATGCCGTGGGAGAAATGAAAAAGAGCCTCAGCTTTCGCTGGGCTCATTAGTATCTGGGGAATCCTGGTCAGTTGGAGAAGATTGCGGCTGTGTAGTAGTTTATCCCTCTTCTGTGCGGCTTTCAGATTCGGGATCATTTGCAATTTGAATGAGTGCCTCAACTTGGGAACGTAGTTCATCGCTCAAAAGAGGTTTGATTGTTTCATAATGCGGAACAAGATCCTCAGGGCTTCCAGCGAGGAAGCTGTTGAACACAGATGCTGAACGTTCCTTTGAAAGAATCGTTTTCATCGGAGCGGCTTTTGAGTGATCCAATTCATCGCCACTCAACAATGTTTTGGGACGTGCTTTTGGAACAGCAATAAAACCAAGCGTACAGGAGCCATCCGATGAAGCTATTGTGCAGGAGATAGAATTCTTTTGGAACCCCTCCTCGATTAGATTTGATGAATCGATCAATCCACCTATTGAAGGAAGAGCATTGATCTTTCGACGGATAGAACCTTTTGAAGCCTTGGAGTCCTGTCCATGTGCGGAAATATCAAAATCATCTTCGCTGAGGGTTCCATTGAAGCACTTATTAAAAAAGCCCAGGGAAGAAAGATTTGTGCTTACACCTATCAGATGCAGATAGTTGCCTTTCTCGGCAGAAATTATGTAATGAGCTCACGGCCAAAAGGTATGACCTTGTTTATGCGCAAGGTTTTTAAGCCCTGAACAATGGCTAACTCACATAGCCAGGCCCTCATAGAGGCTGCATTTTCTTGTGTTTATTAAGCTCTCGTCGGGATGACGGAAAAT
>JAFUZM010000051.1 GCA_017476605.1 Clostridia bacterium | reverse complement strand
GCAGTCCGGCCTCAATGACCTCATTGATGAATCCCGGCTGTCCCCAGACGCTGACCAGATCCGGCATCTGCTTGCTGTTGGTGTAGGCCTTGAATTTCGTCTTATACGCCTCATCATCCAGCTCTTCGATTTCGATCTTTATGTTCGGGTTCTCGGCCATATACTGGTCGAAAATGGTCTGCTCCACCAGGCCCTGTCCGGATGTCCGATCCGGGAGATTCGAGAAGACCTTGATGGTGACGCTCTCAGCCTGTACAGAGATAGCCAGAAGCATCAGAATGCTTGCGAGTACGAGTACCCATTTCATCGTGTGTTTCATAATGTCCTCCTAAAACTTTTTCATCGCACATATCGTGCAACTGTTGAGGTCATTATAGTCTTTCCAAAAAAGCGGTTGAACATACGATTTTTTGAAAAGGTGGACAATCATTCAAATTTGCGCCAGGCGTTTTCCATCATCAGGAAAACGGCCTGCTGCTCCGGTGCACTGCCGGAGCAGTCAAAGGTCGGTGCTCCGCATACACCCTGAATAATGCCATATTCGTCCTCCGCAGCCTCCGCTTTCATGCGCAGAGGCTCCGCTCTCCCAAACCAGGCAGGCGCGAGCCAGTGATCATGAACGCCTCTGTAAATCGTATAGGCCGCCATCTGGGCAATTCCAAGCTCCGGAAACGTCGTTGGGTCGTCAAGAATATAATGAAAGTTTCCCTCTGTATCTGCCGTCGACAGCACAGCCTCAAGCAGTGCTTCCCCTTTCTTTCCGATCTCCTCCCGCTCCGGAGACTCCGGCTGTGTTCCCATGAGCCGTGCAATGGCCATAAGGCACCATCCATTGCCAATTCCCCAGTGCGCCGATGTCGTAAAGCGCTGCGCTCCATCATCCCACCGGTGTGAGAGCAAACCGCTTTTGCTGTCATACAGGCATTTCCAGTATCCTTCAAACTGGTGGATCGCCATCTCATGTTCACCAATCGCCGACAGATATGGCGGGAGCATATAGAAGGAATCCGCCCAGAATTCCGTTCCGGTATCAAGATGATACAGAATGCCGGAGGCACTTCTCGGGGCCCGATGAAGGACCCATTGCTTCAGGTTTTCTGCAGCCACCTGCAACCGTTTGTCCCCGGTTTCCCTGGCTGCCCATGCAATGACTTCCCCACAGCTGGCCGGATCCGTAATCGCATCCACGACGCCAATGGTCGCCGGGCGTCCATCCATTGCCCGGTGTGCCGCCTCAAGTGCCAGCAATACCGCGGTTTCCGTATCCCCCATTTCATAAAAGGCCTGCATCGTGATTCCCTGTTCCCAGGAATAGCGCTGCATGGCCAGAAGAGCCTTTGCCGCCCGGCTCATCGCCATGTTCTCAGTCATATACGACGATTCCCTTCTTGGCAATCTCCCGCCGTTCCAGCTTTTCAAATGCCTCAAGAATATGTTCAAACGGGAAATAATCAGAGATATAGTCCTTAAGAGAAATGGTGCCCTCGCGCAGCCATGTCAGGATCTGCTCCGTTGCCTCCCCTTCCTCGCGCTTTGACGGGAACTGCTGGAACTGAAGCGTCCAGTTGTACGGCGCCTTCTCCCAGTCAATGTCCATGTGAGTTACCGGTGCAATGCCATAGCAGCACATCTTTCCCTGATCACAGAGCAGCTCCATGGAAAGGTTGATGAGGCTGGTCAGACCGACTGCATCCAGGACAAACTGAGCACCATTGGGACAGATGCCATGTAAAACCTCAGATACGTCCTCCCTGCCGGAGTTAAACGTGTAATCTGCACCATTTGCCTTGGCCACAGCGAGTTTATCATCCACGACGTCAAAGGCAATAATGGGACCGGCACCCAGCAGCTTCAAAAAACGAATGAACGTGAGTCCGACCGGTCCGCATCCAAATACGGCGACGCTGTTCCCTGCCCTGATTCCAAATCGCCGTACGGCGCTAAGCACCTCGCGAAGAGTCACGATCATGGCTGCATCTACCGGATTTACCCATGGAGGCAATACCGTCTGCGCCATTGCATGCTCCGGGGCTTCTCCCTCTGGGTATGCCAGCGGATCCGTGACAACGGCATACTCGCTGTATGCGCCCCACGCCGACTCAAGTGTGCCATATTTTTCAGGGTCTGCATCCACAAAAGGCAGAAGGACCTTATCCCCCACCTTGAAGCTCTTTACCTCGCTGCCAACCTCTATGACCTCGCCAACGCCCTCATGTCCCAGCATGAGGGGATACCGGCTTACCGGAAATCCCTTAAAGGCCCGATGAATCAGCTTGGCATCTGTCCCATTACAGATGCCACAGGCAATGGTTTTTACCAGTGCCTGTTTTTCCGAATAACCCGGCAGCGGAATCTCTTTCACAGAAAGCGTTCCGTCTGCATCACAAATCAGTGTTTTCATTGTTTTGCCTCTTATTTAAAGAAAGGTTCAAGTGCCTTATAGTAACTGTCCAGCAAAATGCGATGCTCCCGCATCATGGCACGCCCTGTCTCATCCGGATCAATGATCCGATCCGTTCCCACGAACCGGTCTACCGCATCAAAGCCTTCGTAGATTCCGGCGCCGATGCCTGCAAGAATCGCCGCACCCATGGACCCGGCATCCTCGAGGTTTGTCGGAATCCGAACCGGCATATCAAAGCAATCTGCCAGAATCTGACACCAGATGTCACCCTTGGCGCCGCCGCCAATGACCGTCATTTCCGTAATGTCATGCCGCTGGTTAATCACCTCAAGGCAAAGAGCCAGATTGAGAGAAATGCCCTCAAGGGTTGCCCGGACCAGTTCTTCCCTTGTCGTCGATGCCGTAAGTCCAAGATAGGCACCCTTGGCATGCGGATTCCATCTGGGGGCCCGTTCGCCCATCAGATGCGGCAGAAAAATGACGCCCCCGGCTCCCGGTGCTGCGCGCTTTGCCTCCTCATTCAAAAGAACGTATGGCGATGTACCAAGTGCCCGGGCCTTTTCGATTTCCTCCGTCCCAATGGTGTTTTTAAACCAGTTATATGCCCCGCCGGCATACTGCATTGTTGCATTCGGGGCCACCATGCCCGGAACGGCATGTGCCCAGCAGACATTGCGGCGCTGACTGTCCATCAGGATCTCCTCTGACGTGGAGGCCACCCAGGCAGATGTTCCAAGGCAGACATACGCCCGTCCTGGTTTCACGCTTCCGGCGCCGATGTTGGCCGAAATCCCGTCTCCGACACCCATGACCACCTTGGTCCTTTGGCTGAGGCCCGTCTGTCCGGCTGCCTCCGATGTCACCATGCCCACGACATGTGTGGCCTCAACAATCTCCGGCATCTTCTGTGGGTCAATGCCGGCCGCCGCCAGGATTTCCTCAGACCATGTGCGTGCACGAAGGTCAAGGCAGTCCATGCCATTGGCATCCGACGGATCTGTCCGGCAGATGCCGGTCAGGCGGTACACAATGTAGTCCTTTGCGTTCACAAACTTCCATGTTTCCGCATAGATGTCCGGACGGTTCTCCTTAATCCACATAGCCTTCTGAATGCCATAGCTCGGCGTATTGAGATGTCCGGAAATTCGGTAGAAGCGCTCCTGCGGAAGCGCTTCCTCAAGTCTCGCGGTTTCCCTCTGTGCTCTCTGGTCGGCCCAGATCATGGCGCGCATCAGCGGTTCCCCATCTGATGAAAGCGGCAGGCATCCCATCATCTGTCCGGAAAAGCTCACCGCCGCAATCTCCTCCGGGTCAATGTGATAGTGATTGATCAGCCACCGGGTAGAATCACAGACAGCCTGCCACCAGTCCTCGGGGTCCTGCTCCACCTCGAACTGAGAGCTTTGATAAAGCGGATATGCTCTTGTGTAATTTCCGATCTGCGTGCCATCCTCGGTAAACAGAGATGCCTTGTCTCCGGATGTCCCTATATCGTGCGCAAGAAGCAGTTTCATGGCATTTCCCTCAAAAGGTCCAGCTCCGCCATGGTGGCAGGCATTTCATGTGCGGTATTAAACTTGGTTTCGTCGGTCACCAGATCAAAGCAGCTGGCAACGATCCTTCCCTCCCAGATGATGGGCTCGCCCGGCTGATCCAGCTCACCATGGAGTCCATCACAGTCCGGGGACTGCGCAACCCGGGCCACCTTTCCGCTGCGATCCATCGCCACGATGGCATTATGATTAAAGTCTGCAATATAGAGAATTCCCGTTTCCTCATCCATGATCATGCCATCCGTAGAATTGAGTTCCTCCGGATTACGTCCATACAGAGACCGACTGACCATGTCTCCGTTTTCATCCAAAACGAACTTTTCAACCTCTGCATCCCCATAATTGCCAATATAGAGATTGCCGGCCCGGTCAATTTCAATGCCATCCACGCCATATACGCACTTTGGATTGCGCGTGATAAACGTGGCAAAGATATGTTCACCCGCCAGTGTATTCGTGACATGAATGTCCCGTCCATCCAACGGGAAACGATAGACACAGCTCATGAGGCCTTCATCACATGGCACCTTCGAAAGAAGGCTCTGTGTGACATACAGCCAGCCCTTATAAATCTTGCATCCATTGGGATGCTCCATCCCATCTGCAATGGTATGCCATTCCCGTACGCTGCCATCTTCATTAAAGGAAACTTTCAGCATTCTGCCCTTGAACACCAGCTCCTCTTTCCCGGACCATCCCTGGTTATCACAGATGTAGAGGTTATCGTTGTCATCAAAGCAAATGCCCATGTTTCTGGCAATTCCCGTCTCCGGATGTACAGGAACATCAAACCACTTGGTAATATTCTTGTTCTTATCAATCCGAATCACACATCCGGACATCTGATCATCCGCATAGTTCGGACAGGAAACAATCAGGTTTCCCTCCCGGTCAATGGCCATGCTGTCCGGCGTACATACATATTCTTCCGGAAGCAGAGTAAAAAGTCTTGACTGCTGCATGATTATGCCTCCATTTCCTCAAGCTGACGACAAATCTCGATGCCGCTGCTGGTTCCGATTCGTGTTGCCCCCGCCTCAATCATCGCAAGGCAGGTCTTAAGATCCCGGATACCGCCGGCGGCCTTCACCTTAACCAGATCGCCAACGGTCTCTTTCATCAGACGCACATCCTCTACTTTTGCCCCGGATGTCCCAAAACCCGTCGATGTCTTAATAAAATCCGGCTTTACCTCACGGGCAATCTCTGCGGCTTTTTGAATCTCCTCACTCGTCAGGTAGCAGTTCTCAAAGATCACCTTACAGATAACATGATGTTCCCGGCAGATACCCACGATGGTCTCCATTTCCTTTCGGATATACGAAAGGTTTCCCATCTTAAGTTCCCCGATGTTGAGCACATAGTCGATTTCATCCGCGCCATCCTCAATGGCCTTCCGTGTTTCAAACGCCTTTGCTTCAATGGTCGTCTGTCCAAGCGGGAATGAAATCGCCGCACCGACATGCACACCTGTTCCGGACAGCTTTTCCTTGCAATACCTGACCGGTGAGGAATTGATGGCCACCATGGCAAAGTGATTGGTGCTTGCCTCATCGCACAGTTTATCCAAATCCTGATGTGTGGCATATGCCTTCAAAAAGGTATGGTCAATCATTCCCGCCAATTGGTCCCGTGTCAATTTCTGATTCATGTTCTATCCCTTCCTTTTTCTTTATACCCGAAAGCCTTTTTCCTCCCGGGAGTATTCGGTTTCGCCCCAGTCCTGATACCTTTCCTATGCTGCCTTTAGTATAGCGCCAAGTTCAGAAATAGAAACCAAACATTTTTTCAAGATGGTGGATAAATTTTGAATTCAAGTAGAAAAAATCATCTGTTCTGGCTTAAAAGCGGTGCGGCATACTGCACCATCCAAAAATCAGGTTGGCGACCCCATCTTACCGAAGCGGAGCCGCCAACCTGACGAGAAAATGCCAGCTGTCCCTCATCCGGATCTTCAGCCAACGAAGGACGAATCCCTTATACGTGCACGCTTGTCATAAAAAGCCATAGCATATTTTAGCCTCGTAGTATATCCCTCATACCTCAGTACACTCTCATATTTCTTTTGAATTATCTGACTTGCTGCTTCTTTGAGCGCCGTGTTCATCTCCGATTCAGCCTGAACATGTTTTAGCTCAAGAATCATGCTTCTGTTCCGTCCGGGATCTAGAACAATCAAGTCACTTCTGCCATATCCTGTCTCCCGCTCAGATTGTACCCGATAACCAATACCAGTAAAAAAACCATCCAAGATCAGATGATAGCTATACTCATGATATTCATGATAAAAGGAAATTGTCGCCTCAAGAATCTGGCAGAGCACAGCCTCTGCCTTATTTATTTCTCCTGCCCATAAGCTGCTTACCAGATCACTTACAAAGCCATTATCTACTTTGGTTTTAAAGTACTGCCAGACCTCACGCCGAAACACGTCCTGTATTTCTCTGTTTGGAATGCGCAAGGGCATGATTTGCATTTTTTCAGGAATTGCCTTAGTTAAATATCCAGTTTCCAGCAAAGCAGACCACAGATTTTCCCCATTTTCATGAATCTCATGATAAGGCACATGCTCATTGATGACACACTCAATCGTTTTCCCTGCAAGCAGTTCCTCAAAGCGTTCATTTACCTCCGATGTCTTACCAAAAAAACCGTGGATCAAATTCTGCGTCGTAAAGGATGTATTAACCCAATAGCTTTCCGGTCCCATCTTGTCACTGTACGAACCATCCAGTTTCGACTGGACAAACGATAATACATCCCATGGGCAATACATCCTGTCTCTGCCAAAATAATATCCATCATACCATTCAGCTGTGATATCGTAACTTTCCGGAATGCCTGCATCCATCAGTAGTCTTTGGACATTCTCATCTGTGAAACCGATACAGGAAGCATACAAAGGAGACAGCACCGTATATGGCTTGATATTGTTTACACCTGTATAGGTACTGTTTTTTACTGTAAACAAATATCCTGAGAGGATTACCGCTTTTACGCTGCTGTTTGTTTTACAGACATAGCTGAGTATCTGTTCAATCATGTCCCGAACTTGTTCATAGAATTCGGTCCCATACGCTTTTGCTATAGGAACATCATATTCATCTATGATCACAAACGCCGGCTTACCAAAGTGTGCATTCAGCATCTGCGCAATCAAATCCAATGCCTGTTCGGTATTATCCTGTGATGCAGCCTGATTGATCAGCTTATCAAATTGCGTCTTTCTTGCCTGACTGACCTCAGGGCTTTCCATGAGATATCTATGCTGCTCACATACCTTCGAGACTTCAATACGTAGTTTCTGAAGAACATTTTCCATTGTTCTTCCAGAGATTTCTTTCAAAGAAAGGAAAATGACCGGATACTGGTTCATGTATTCTGCCACCACATCCGAATGCTCCATAATCCTGAGTCCACTGAAAATCTCTCTACTATTCTGCCGGATGTCCAGGAAATCCCGAAACATCGTCATCGTCAGTGTTTTCCCAAATCTGCGTGGGCGGGCAAACAGCACTGCTCTTTCAAAATGTTGATCTAAGTATTCTGCAATCAGATCTGTCTTATCAACATAATAAGCACCGCTCTTCCTCAGCATCCGAAAATCATCCTCTGAAGATTGAATTCTGATTCCCATGCCCATCCCCCCTTTATGATAGTGCAATTTATCTGTCAACAATTGTATCAAAATCCTCTTAAAAGGACAAGATTCATCACATTTGCTCAGCTAAAAAGTCACACTATTTTGAAAGAAGATCAACATCCTCAACAATACCAATCAAATCGTAGCGTTTAACAGTTTCGCATCTAATCAAGACGTTGTTCCGGTGAAAACAGATATCAGTCTCGTCTCTTGTCAGCACAGCTTTTGACTATCATAGCTTTCCTGGCATATGAAATGAGCCCTGGAACAATGGACTTATCCACAAATTGTTACATTTTTCAGATGAAATTGTTACAATTATTTCAAAAAAATTCACATTTCCCACCTCATGTCCACAATTTCCCCACAGTTTTCCACCAAGTTATCCACAGTTAAATTTTCTGCTATTACGCTGTTTTTTGGTGATTTTTTGTAAAAAACAAGAGTTATCCACAAATGCAGATTTCAAACAATCCAAAACTGTGGATAACTCAGTACACAAATTTGTTACATTTTTCTTAACAATTTAGCAAATTGTTACAAGCCCTGATGGGAAGCTGTTCAGACAAGCCGCAGTGAGGGGGCCGCATTCAGATCCAGTCCGGCGATTTCGCCTTTCATCAGCCGATAAAACGCGGCGCTCCCGATCATGGCCGCATTATCCGTGCAGAGAATCGGCGGTGGCATCCGAAAATCCATTCCGTGTGCTCGGCATTTTCCCTCCATGACAGCGCGAAGCTGGGAATTGCTCGCAACGCCACCGGCCAGGGCAACCGTCCGGGCACCGGTATCCACTGCCGCGGCAACCGCCTTGTCACTCAGCATTTCCACAACGGCATACTGAAAGCTGGCTGCAATGTCCGCCGCCGGGACATCTTCCCCGCGCTGGCGCATTGCATGAACCTGATTGATAAGCGCTGTCTTGAGCCCGGAGAAGCTGTAATCATACTTGCCCGCAATTTTGACATGCGGCAGCTTCAGCGCATGCGGATTCCCCTCTTTGGACAGCTTATCGAGAAGCGGTCCACCCGGATAGGGAAGGCCCAGGACGCGCGCTGCCTTGTCAAATGCCTCGCCGGCAGCATCATCCATGGTCTGCCCCAGGAGGATATATTTTCCATATTCCTCCACATTGACAATATGGGAATGTCCGCCTGAGGCAATCAGACAGACAAAGGGCGGTTCAAGGCCCGGATGAGCCAGATAGTTTGCACTGACATGCCCCTCGATATGGTTGACCGGAATCAGCGGCAAATCCGCCGCATAGGCCAGTCCCTTTGCATAGGAGACACCGACCAGAAGGGCACCGACCAGGCCAGGCCCATAGGTGACGGCAATGGCATCCAGATCCTCAAGGGACATCTTTGCCTCTTTCAGCGCTTCCTGTACCACCGGCTCAATGCTCTCCACATGTTTTCTTGACGCAATTTCCGGCACCACACCACCATACATGGCATGGAGCGGGATCTGTGAGGAGATGATGGAAGAGCGAACAATGCGCCCATCCTCAACAACCGCCGCCGCGGTTTCATCGCAGCTGGATTCAATAGCCAGAATGCGCGCATGCCCGCACGCCTGAAGCTGCATTGCTTTCTCCCGAATCCGGGTCGGAATCATCGTTTGTCCATCCATCTCAGAATCAACCTCCTCATATAGAAAAATATTGCACTCAGAAGAACCAGAATGCCCGCAGCCTCGACAAGTGCCCGCTTCAAAGCATGGACTCCGGCCGTAACGAACAGCGTTTCCGGCATCATGCGAATCAGGATGTCCCGTCTCGGGTCCATGAGCCAGTAATCATTGGTAAACAGCAGCTCATGCAGGCGATAGAACACGGAATCAAAATGGATAGCTGCAAAGATGCTTGCCAGGATTCCAAACAGAAAGGAGGCAAGCAGGCCGATCAGGATAGGACGATAAATGTTCTTCTCCCGCTTCACGGAAAACCACGCCAGTGCAATGGCCAGGAACGCCGATATCGGGATCATCACACGTGAGAGGCGATTGAGTCGCCCCATCAGCGTCCGAACATCCTGCATATGCACCTGTTCCCGCTCATTCAGCTGCTCCGGGAGCTGTTCGCTTTTCCCCTGCATGAATGCTGCCAGCCGCTCTGCTACAACGCCTTGCTCCGCCTCGTCAAGACCGATATACGCACTGATGTCTGCCGGATGATCCGATCCAAGAAATGCGGATACCGCCGATCTTGACATGGAGGCGTACAGCTCGGGGCGCTCTGCTTCGAGGCAGATCGCATGCGACACAGTTCCAAGCAGGAGGGTAAGAAGGAGAAAAAATGCTTCCATGCCCATGATGAGCCCGGCTTTCTGTCCCTTCCTCATGCCTGCTCCTTTCATTCAAAAAGGGACGACGTGACTGTGTCACGTCGCCTTGATTACTGCATCTGCAGATAGGCCGTGATGAAGCCATCCAGTTCGCCGTCCATGACACCATCTACATTGCTGGTCTCAAAGTTGGTCCGATGGTCCTTCACCATGGAGTAGGGATGGAAGACATAGGAGCGGATCTGAGAGCCCCACTCAATCTTCTTCATCTCTCCCTTAATATCTGCCATTTTCTGTTCCCGTTCGCGCTCATGGAGCTCGACCAGCTTACTTTTCAGCATGCGCAGGGCAACCTCACGGTTCTGCACCTGACTGCGTTCATTCTGGCACTGCACCACAATGCCTGTGGGGATATGGGTCATACGAACCGCGGAGTCCGTCCGGTTGACGTGCTGTCCGCCGGCGCCGGAGGCGCGATACGTATCAATGCGGACATCCTCCATATTGAGTTCCTCCATATCATCCTCGATGATCGGAGAAACATCCAGAGAGGAAAAGCTGGTATGACGTCTGGCATTGGCATCAAAGGGACTGATGCGGACCAGACGATGTACGCCCTTTTCCCCGCGCAGGAATCCGTATACATTTTCGCCGGTTACCTCAAAGGTGACGCTCTTGACCCCTGCCTCATCTCCATCCAGGAGATCCAGCACCTTGACGCTGTATCCATGACGCTCACAGTACCTGGTATACATGCGATACAGCATCTGCGTCCAGTCCTGCGCCTCCGTACCGCCTGCACCGGCATGCAGGGAAAGGTAGGCATTGCAGGAATCATAGTCCCCGCGAAGCAGGGTCTCCAGTTTCAGAGTTGCAAGGTCCTCTGTCAGCTTTCGGATCTCCGTTCCGGCCTCCGCGACGAGGTCCTCATCCTCCATCTCTTCGGCCAGCTCCATGGTCGCCTCAACATCGTCTGCCCGTTTTCCAAGCCGCTCCCAATGCTCGATTTTGCTCTCTGCGGTGCGAACCTTTTTGCTGATCTGCGTCGAACGCTCCAGATCATTCCAAAAGTCCGGTTCATTCATCGTCTCGTGCATTTCAAGCAGCTGCTCTCTCAGTCCGGCGATGTTAAAGTGACTCACCTGCCTCAACAATGCTTTCGCGGATTTTTGCCAGCTGCTGGCGATAAAGTTCCAGTTCGATCACGTTGATTCACTTCCTTTTGTATATTATTTCATCTGCAGCCGGGGCTACTTGCCCTGGCCACAGCAGTTCTTGTACTTCTTTCCACTGCCACAGGGGCAGGGATCATTGCGGCCAATCTTCTTTGTCACCTTTCTGGGGGCAGCTTTGCCGCCCGCAGTTTTGGCTGCCTCAAGGTTGGTTTCCCGGGCATGCACCACTTCGCGGCGTTCAATCTTTCTGACAAACTGCACACGCAGCATCTGAGAAACGGTATCCTCGCGAATGCGATGGACCATTTCATCAAACATGTTATATCCCTCGATCTGATATTCCACCACCGGGTTATGGTTGCCGATGGAGCGCAGACCGATGCCGTCGCGCAGCTGGTCCATATCATCAATATGGTCCATCCAGTGACGATCAACATTGCGCAGCAGAATCACGCGCTCAACCTCACGCGGATCAAGGCCTTCCTCGATAATCGTCTTCTCGCGTTCATCGTAAAACCGATGACCGGCGTCTTTCAGCTGCTCTACAATCTCCTCCTGGCTCATTTTGTCCCAGCCCGGACGAATTGCAGCCAGCTTCTCACCCGGTATTCCGATTGACAGGGCATACTCTGTAAGTCCCGTGAGGTCCCAGTCCATGGCCACATCGCCGCCGCTCAGGAACGTCTCCTTTGCCTCGTCGATGATCATATCCATCATCTTGAGGATGGACTCCCGCATGTTTTCGCCCTCAAGGACCTGACGGCGCTGTCCGTAAATCTCCTTGCGCTGCTCATTCATGACATCGTCATACTGGAGCACATTCTTGCGGATCTCGTAGTTTCTCGCCTCAATGCGCTTCTGAGCATTCTCGATCTGCCCCGTCAGAATCCTGGCCTCTATAGGCTCATTCTCCGGAACACCCATGCGCTCAATCATCCCGCTCAGCTTATCCGAACCGAAGAGACGCATCAGGTCATCCTGCATGGACAGGAAGAACTGGGAGGAACCCGGATCGCCCTGACGGCCGGAACGGCCACGCAGCTGATTGTCGATCCGGCGGGATTCATGCCGCTCCGTACCGATAATATGGAGTCCGCCTACCGCGACAACGCGGTCATGCTCCTCATCCGTTTCCTTCTTGAAGCCCGCGTACAGCTCCTTATAAATCGCCCTGGCCGCGATGATTTCCTCACTTACATTCTCATTGAAGCCGGTTGCCTCATCAATCTGCTCGTCTGTATACCCCTTCTGGCGCATCGCCTGACGTGCCATGTACTCGGGGTTTCCGCCAAGGAGAATGTCCGTGCCGCGGCCTGCCATGTTGGTCGCAATGGTCACCGCCCCAAACCGGCCGGCCTGGGCGACGATGTCCGCTTCTTTCTGATGATGCTTGGCGTTGAGTACCTCATGCTGGATCCCACGCATGAGCAGCAGCCTACTGAGCATTTCGCTGACCTCAACGGACACGGTGCCCACCAGGATCGGCTGTCCGCTCTTATGCCGCTCCTCAATGGCGTCAAGCACCTGATTGAATTTGCCCTTCACCGTTGTAAACACAAGGTCATTCATGTCCTTGCGGATCATGGGCATATTGGTCGGGATCTGAACGACATCCAGGCTGTAAATGCCCTTGAATTCCTCTTCCTCCGTCTTTGCCGTACCCGTCATTCCGGAGAGCTTGCCATACATACGGAAGTAGTTCTGGAACGTGATGGTCGCAAGGGTCTTGCTCTCGCGCTGAACCTTGACGTGTTCCTTGGCCTCAATTGCCTGATGGAGTCCATCACTGTACCGGCGTCCGTGCATGAGGCGGCCGGTGAATTCATCTACAATGATGATCTGATCATCCTGCACCACATAGTCAACGTCCCGCTTCATCATGGCGTGTGCCTTGAGTGCGGCATTGATATGGTGCATCAGCTCGCTGTTTTCAACATCCGACAGGTTCGTGACGCCAAAATACCGCTCTGCCTTCCGGATGCCCGCCTCGGAAAGATTACAGGTCTTTTTCTTCTCATCCTTGACGTAATCCTTGCGCATTGCCGCCTTTTCCTCTTCGGAAAGCGGGTTCTCCTCCCAGCGGCTCTCCTCGGGCTCCACTCCCTCCGTGAGGGTCGAGACAAACCGATCCGCCTTGTCGTAAAGATCCGTCGACGCGTCTCCCTGACCGGAAATGATGAGCGGTGTCCTGGCCTCGTCAATCAGGATGGAGTCAACCTCATCCACGATGGCAAAGTTATGTCCCCGCTGGACCATGTTCGTCTTATAGATGACCATGTTGTCCCGCAGGTAATCAAAGCCCATCTCGTTATTGGTGCCATACGTGACATCGCAGGCATACGCTGCCCTGCGCTCCTCCGGGCTAAGATCGTGGACAATGACACCGACACTCATGCCAAGGAAACGGAAAATCCGCCCGATATCCTCACCCTGGAATCTGGCCAGATAGTCATTGACCGTAACGACATGCACACCCTTGCCGGTTAGCGCATTAAGGTAAGCCGGCATGGTGGCAGTCAGTGTCTTTCCTTCACCGGTCTTCATCTCGGCGATCCGTCCCTGATGCAGCACGATGCCGCCCAGCATCTGGACACGGAACTGACGCTTGCCCATGACACGATCCGTCGCCTCACGGACGACCGAGTATGCCTCCGGCAACAGGTCATCCAGTGTCTCACCCTTGGCAAGACGATCCCGAAACTCCTGCGTTTTTCCTCTCAGTTCCTCATCCGACAGCTTCCTGTGCATGTCCTCAAAGGAATCAATCTTATCTGCGATTTTCCCGAGCCGCTTCAGCTCCGCTGCGCCAGGATTAAACAGCTTATCAAATAACCCCATTGTTCCTCCTGTTAAAGTACCTTTATCTCAGATGGTTTGTAGGGCAATTCCATCAAGCACACGCTTTGTGGCAAAGCCATGACACGTCTGACAAATTGCCCGACTTCCGAGGGGCCTATTCGGGCACCTCGGTGCGCTCTATAAACTGGCAGATTTCCTCTGCCGTGATTCTTTGCTGCTCTGCTGCCGTCATCTTCCCGTCATGATCTCCCTGCTGCGGACCATATGTACCAAAGCCCGCATGATTTCCGCCGGGGATCACCATTTCCACGGCAGACTCCGGCCAATTTGCTTTCGCTTTCTCATAATTGGCCCGGTTCAGCACGCCATCCTCACTTCCATAGATCGAAAGCACCTGCTGATTCTCCGAAATTCTCCCGGTTCCATAGGACGCAAGGAAAATGATCCCGGAAACGGCGTCATGATGACCGGCATATTCCGCTGCCATCGCGCCGCCCAGGCTGTGGCCCATCATGTACCACCGCGAATACCCGTATTCTCTCATCACAGCCTCTGCCCGGTCAATGCCAAGGAAGGCCAGTCGCAGTGGCATTCGAATCAGGAAGGCATCCTGTCCCCGTTCTGCGAGTTCGTGCAGCAACGGTGCATAGGCCTCGCACTCCACTTTCCCGCCGGGATAAAAGATGATCGCCGTCTCCTCACCGGGGCCGTCAAACCGGTATCCATTCCGGATCTTCCCAACCTTGACCGTCTCCGTGGAAGTCAGTGCATCCTTTGTCTCGGGCAATGCCCGATAATAGGTTTCCACGTACACCACACAAATGGCAAGCAAAAGAGCCATTCCGATTCCCAGAACCGAAAGAATCCGCTTCCCTGCTTTCCAGCTTTTCTGCTTTCCCTTTCGAAGAAGAAAAGCGACTGCAGCCGTTCCAGCCGCCACAAGCAGGATCATAAAGGCTGTCATCATCATTTTATCCTGTCCCTGTTCTGCACGCCTTCTATCCTATTTGGCACATCACCGGCCATCTTGCAGCAGAACATGGAATTTCGTTTCCTTTATTGTCCCGGAATTCCGCGGACAAGTATAGCATAACTCCTATAGCCTGTCAAAAGCCCCTTTCCTGACTTCATCCCTTTTCCAGTTTCCCTGTATCTTCCTGTCTGTCTCCTCTACATATACTCTGCGGATCCCCAATCCCCTTTTCCCCTATCCTGTGGTATAATAGCTCTGCTTTATCAGTACATTCCACATCCGAATCCCATGATTCGGATAGAAAGGACCCCAGAATGCGCGTCTGCCTGCTTAACGATTCTTTTCCCCCTGTCATTGACGGCGTTGTCAACGTCATGATGAACTATGCCAATTACCTGAAAGCGGACTTCGGCGATGAGATCATCGTCGGCACACCAAAATATCCAGATGCCGATTACAGCGCATATCCCTATCCGGTCGTTCCCTATCAGAGCTTTGATACAACCCAGATTGCCAATGGCTACCGGACAGGAAACCCGTTTGCGGAGAAGGCCGTGTCCGAGCTGGCCAGCTTCCACCCCGACGTTTTGCACTCCCATTGTCCTGCCTCCGCAACCATCATTGCCCGTATTTTGAGAAACGAAATTGATGCGCCTCTGATTTTCACCTATCACACCAAATACGACATCGACATCAAGCGTGCCGTCAAACTGAAGCCCCTTGCAAATGAGGGCATTAAGGCCATGGTCGGAAACATTGAGGCCTGCGACGACATCTGGGTCGTCAGCCGCGGCGCCGGTGAAAGCCTCAAGGCTCTGGGCTTTGAGGGGGACTATCTGGTCATGAACAACGGCGTCGACTTTGAGCGTGGCCGCGTCTCCGATGATCTGGTCAAACAGGCAACCGCCGGTTACGATCTCCCGGATAATGTCCCGCTCTTCCTCTATGTCGGCCGACTCATTACCTATAAGGGGCTGCCCATCATCCTTGACGCCATGAAAAAGCTTCAGGATGCCGGCATGGATTTCCGGATGGTTTTTGTGGGCAAGGGGCCGGATGACGAGCTGCTCAAAAACCGTGCACAGGAGCTTGGCCTGATGGGACAGGATGGCGGTAAGGTCATCTTTACCGGACCCATCTATGACCGGAACATGCTGCGCGCATGGAACACCCGTGCGGACCTGTTCCTGTTCCCCTCCACCTTTGATACCAACGGTCTCGTCGTCCGCGAGGCTGCTGCCTGCGGGCTTGCCTCTGTCCTCGTCCGCGATTCCTGTGCCGCTGAGGGCATCACGGATGGCCGCAACGGGTTCATCATTGAAGAAAACGCCGAATCCATGGCCGCGCTGCTCCTTCGCATCGGCGGGGATTTTGAGATGGTCCATCAGGCGGGTCAGCACGCGATGGATGAAATCTACCTGTCCTGGCAGGAATGTGTGGCCCGCGCCCGGGATCGTTACGGATTCATTCTTGAGGAAAAGAAGCGCGGTGCCCTCAAAAAGAAAAAACAGCCCACCGACCTGCTGGTTGCCGCCACAGCTGCCGGTATGGAGCAGCGCGATAAGCTGCGTCGTATCGGGCAGGAGCTGTTCAACAACTTCAAGGTCAGTGCGGCCGGTATGATGGAAAACATCCAGGAGGCCGAGGAAACGGTTTCGCGCCAACTGGAAAATTTACGTGAAAAGCGTGATAAATTATGGAAGGAATAAGCAAAAAGCCCCAGTTTGACTTTCGCCGCATGTCATTCTACCAGATCTGGATCCGAAGCTTTGCAGATGGAAACGGCGACGGCATCGGCGATCTGTATGGCGTCTATGACAAGCTTGATTACCTCAAATCTCTCGGCATTGACGCCATCTGGTTCAGCCCCATTTATCCCTCTCCCAACGCTGACTACGGATACGACATCAGCGACTACAAGAACATTCATCCGGACTATGGAACCCTGGAGCAGTTCAAGAAGGTCCTTGACAAGACCCATTCACTTGGCCTCAAGGTGCTCCTTGACCTCGTGATCAACCACACCTCGGACGAGCACCCCTGGTTCATTGAGAGCTGTAAAAGCAGGGATAATCCCTACAGTGACTATTACATCTGGCGCGATCCCCGCTTCAAAAAGGAAAGCAAGCTCCCTCCCAACAACTGGTACAGCCAGTTTGAGGGACTCGCCTGGGAATACTGCGAAAGCCGTGAGCAATATTACCTGCATGTCTTTGCCCGAAAACAGCCGGACCTCAACATGGACAATCCAAAGGTCCGCGAGGAAATTGTGTCCATCATGCGGTTCTGGCTCGATATGGGCGTGGATGGATTCCGGGAGGATGTGATCAACTACATCTCTAAGACCGAGCACATGCCAAACGGTCTGCCCTTTATTCCCTCCATCAACGGCCTTCCCTACTACAAGGAAGGTCCGAATCTCCTCAGGTACCTGAGCGAATACCGCCGGGTTGCCTCCGAATACGGTGCCGTCCAGATCGGCGAAATGCCCTATACCAAGGCCAGTCATGCCCTTGACTACATCGGCGGCGAAAACCGTGTCCTTGACATGCTGATTCAGTTCGATACCACCATGGCCGACTGTTTCATCACCGAATACCTGCATCATCGTTTCTCCCTCAGAAAGCTGAAGCGCGCCTTCAGCAAATGGCAGCGCGTTCTCGCCTCCGACGGTTGGAATGCCCTCTACCTTGAAAATCATGACCATCCCCGGGTCCTTTCCCGCTACGGGAACGAGACGTTCTGGCGTGAATCCGGAACCATGCTTGCTGCCTCCTACATCTTCCAGCGCGGTTCGCCCTTCATTTATCAGGGGCAGGAAATCGGCATGATGAACATCCATCTTGCGTCCATTGATCAGTACCTGGATGTAGTTTCCAAATCCGCCTATCATTCCCTGTTCCGCTGGGAACATCCGGACAAGCGGCTCCGCCGAATCTACGTCTCCAGCCGAGATTCTTCGCGTACCCCGGTTCAGTGGACGCCCGGCGAGAACGCCGGCTTCACAACCGGCACTCCCTGGTTCTATGTCAACTCCAATTATCCCACGGTCAACGCCGAAACCGAGGAGTCCGATCCTGACAGCATTCTGAATTTCTATCGGAAGTGTCTGGCCCTCCGTAAGGAAAATGAAACCCTGCTCTTTGGCACCTACAAGGAGTACAAGAAGCTCAGTTCCAAGGTCTATCTCTACGAACGCGCACTCGGGAACGACCGCATCCTTGTCCTCTGCTCCTTTTCGGATCGCCCCTGCCGTGTCCGGCTTCCGAAGCCCTACCGAGGACTGCCGTCCATCTGTCTCCTCTCCAACTATTCCGAGAAGCCCTTTGATGGAACGCTTCAGCCGTATGAAGCAGTTCTCCTCCGTTTCACAGTTGCCAGGTAATAGGGGAGCTAACGCTGCACCGTTGTCTTCTTTCTCAGTTTCTTTAAAATCAGCTACTAAATGATCAAAGAAAAACTGAGAGAATGGGCAAATCGGTTTGTCTCCTTCTTCAGGATATGGTATGCTTCAATCGTAATCACATCTTTGGAGGTGAGCCAGATGGGAACCTATGTGAATCCAGGCAACAGCGGTTTTTCCGGCATTCGAAATGGCATTTATATCGATAAGAGTGGCCTCATTGGTCTTATTAACCAAACAATTGAAACGTCGCAACGTTTGACTTGCATTAGCCGTCCACGTCGTTTTGGCAAGTCTTTTGCCGCTCAAATGCTCTGTGCGTATTATGACAAATCGTGTAATTCCAGCCTGTTGTTTGACGATTTATCTATTGCAAAAGTCCCATCATATCTGACGCACCTCAACAAGTACGATGTGATTTATTTGAATATGACAGATATGATTGGTGAAACAACCGCTGAGGATATCGTTGGTTTTATTCAAAGGAGTATTATTCACGAGCTAAAAGAGGCATATCCTGCGCTGAATATTGTAGAGGGCTTTGGCGCAACACTTGTCAATGCCGTGGAAGCAATCGGCAACAAGTTCATCATGATTATTGATGAATGGGACGCTCCTATTCGTGAAACGCCACAAATCGGATACGAATACTTAAAGTTTCTTCGTTCATTATTCAAAAGCAGCGGGACAACAGCAAAGATATTTGCCGCTGTTTATATGACTGGTATCCTTCCAATTAAAAAGGATGGTTCACAGTCTGCAATTTCTGACTTTATTGAATATACAATGCTGAAACCTGGCCCGTTTGCACGGTATGTCGGTTTTACTGAATGCGAAGTACAGAGTTTATGTTCTGAAAAGAATACTGATTTCACTGAAATGAAGATGTGGTATGATGGTTATACATTACGTGATGTCGGTTCCATCTACAATCCCAACTCGGTCATTAAGTCAATACTCTACAGAGATTTCGATTCATATTGGACAGAAACATCCGCCGCAAACAGCCTGATGAACTATATCAGCAGGGATATTAACGGTTTAAGACAGACCATCGCTCAGTTAATAGGTGGCACAGCCGTTCCCGTGGAAACGAAAGGCTTTTTAAATGATTTGATCACCTTTTCAAACCGTGACGATGTTTTGACACTGTTAATTCACCTTGGTTATCTTGCCTATGACGAAACGACTAGAGAAGCAAGGATCCCCAATGAGGAAGTTCGCTTAGAGTTTGTCAGAACAATTCGAACCGACAGAAGTCCTGACACAATAAAACGCATTCAAGAAAGTGATCAGCTTATCTGGGATACAATCCATATGAACGCCAAAGCTGTAGCTGCTCAAATCCAGAAAGTGCATATGGAATCGACAAATCCTCGGAACGCTGATAATGAAAACTCACTTCGAACAGTCATCCAGCTCGCATATTTCAGCTACAAAGATTACTATCTAAAGATGGAAGAACTGGCTTCAGGCTACGGGTTTGCTGATATTGTGTATCTTCCCAAGCAGGGCGCATCCGTTCCTGCATTAATCGTAGAATTAAAATGGAACCATTCAACGAATACCGCAATTGATCAGATTAAGAACCGGCAGTACCCTGCAGTCATACAGGATTACGGCGGTGAGATTCTGTTAGTGGGCATCAATTATGACAAAAATGCCCCAGCCGGTCAACGAGCATATACCTGCAAGATCGAGAAGTGGCAATTATGATTTTACTCGCGCGATAAAGATGGAAACATCGAACTCGGCTTCCCGGTCTACAGCTGCAGTTCCTTGCCGCGCGGCTCATAAAAAAGGATGATGGCAACATTAATACCGTGATCGAAGGCGGCTCCGCCGAATGTACGTCTCCAGCCGGGTTTCCTCGCGTACCCCGGTTCAGTGGACGCCCGGTGAGAATGCCGGCTTCACAACCGGCGCTCCCTGGTTCTAATCACCCCCAGTTATCCCACGGTCAACGCTGAAACCGAGGGGGCCGACCGAGGCAGCATTTTAAATTTCTATCGGAAGTGTCCGGCACTGCGCAAGGAAAATGAGCCCCCGCTCTTTGGCACCTATAAGGAATACAAATCCATTATAAAGCTGCAGCGGGAACCTCTTAAGTAGATATAAGAGGTTCCCGCTGCAGCTTTATAACCTCATAACCTTGCTTTGTTGGTTATGGTGTGATATGCTATACGCGGAGGTGATCCAATGAATACCGTGGCAATGCTTCGTCGCATCCAAGAAATAGACGATCAGCTTACTAAACTCCCCGTTGGAACGGTTGTTTATAAGATGATCAACGGCAAAAAACAGCCATATCTGCAATGGCGCCAAAACAACAAGACAGTCTCGAAGTATATAAAAATACAGGATCGAGAAAAGATCCTGGCAGAAGCTGAACTGCGAAAGCAGTTAACCGAAGAGCTCAAGCAATTGAAATCTTCTGTTTCCAGCATGACGATTGCGACATTCCCGTCCTATAAAACAAATATTGTATATGGCGATGCATTAGAACGGCTGATTGCCAGTGTAAAAGCATTCAAAAAGCGTGATTGTTATCGTTTGCTAAACCGATATTTAACCCGTGACACGGCTGGTCGTGTTTGCATTCTATATGGGTTGAGGCGGACAGGAAAAACGACCCTGCTCTTTCAGGCGATCAACGATCTATCCGATGAGGACCGAAAGCACGCAGTGTATATCAAAGCCAGAACTGCTGATACCATGTCTGATTTATCCCACGATATTCGTGATCTTGCACAACAAGGCTATCAATACATCTTTTTGGATGAAGTTACACTATTAGATGATTTCATCGATTCCGCCTCTCTGTTCTCCGACATTTTTGCAATGCAGGGAATGAAAATCGTTTTATCAGGAACAGATTCTCTTGGATTCTGGTTTACTCTTACCCAGGAACTGTATGACCGTGCATATACCATTCATACAACGTTCATTCCCTTCCGCGAATACAGTTCCCTGCTTGGCATTGATCATATTGACGAGTATATTCGCTATGGCGGAACCCTTCGTGCAGGAGAACTGGCTTTTGACGATGAGGATGCCCTGGCAACAGATGCTGCATTCCGCGATGATGAAACCACAAGAAGATATATTGATACCGCCATCTGTGGGAATATTCAGCATTCCCTTTTGTGTTGCAAAAGGGGAAACTACATGCGCCATCTATGGTCACTCTACGAAGCCGGAGAACTAACCAGTGCAATTAATCGAATCATAGAAAGCATGAATCATAAGTTTCTTCTCTCGACACTAACTGCGCCTTTTAAGTCTCATGATCTGGGCTCTGCAACACAGTTGCTTCAAAAAGAGCCAGATGAACGAAAGCGCACAGATGTTTTAAACAGAATTGACAGACAGGCGATTACAAGCAAGCTGATGGGCATACTGCAGATTCAAAATGCAGAGACTACCCATATAGGCATAACGAATGCTCACATCACAGAGATCAAAGAATATCTGAAAGCGCTTGACCTTATTGTAGATTGTCCCAGAAGAAGCATGATCACCGAACCGGATGAATATGTCCTTTTCACACAACCAGGTATGCGATATTGTCAAGCGCAGGCTTTAGTGCATGTCTTAATCAATGATGAAGAATTTAAGTCCTTTGATCAAAGAGAAAAAGATCTTGCCTGCGATAAAATACTTGAAGATGTCCGTGGCCGGATGATGGAGGATATCGTTCTTCTTGAGACTGTTCGATCTTTGCCCAAAAACAGAAGCGCATTCAAGCTGATTCTTGATCGAAGTGAGTTCGACATGGTGATATACACTTCCGATGAAAACACCTGTGAGGCATATGAAGTCAAGCACAGTACACAAATTGTTTCACGTCAGTATCATGTTCTGGAAGATGAAGAACAATGCCGAGCCGTCGAGCAGCAATACGGAAAGATTACGAAAAAGTGTGTCATCTACAGAGGAGAAAGCTGCCTGTTGGATAACGGAATCGAATATTTGAATGTGGAAGAATATTTGAAATTGCTTTGATTCCTTGCAGTTCTATTCCTGGCTCAGAGAATATTCTAAAGAAGCAAACACCTCATAACGTTTGGCCTCTGTTAGCGGAAGCTGGCAGGCAAGCAGCACTCCATCCTTGCAACACCTGATATTCCTCAGATACATGATTCTCCCGCACAAACCATCTTTTTTAGAACACAATATGCCAATTGTAGCAATTGATTAATTGTCGACATACTACATGTTGTGGTTTTGCTTGCTAGAAAATACTTTATGCGGTCAAATCATACATACGGCATCTTTGCAAAATACAACTTCACAAAGATAGAAATGCGCCTATGCAGTATCCAAGACCCATCACTGGTCTTGGATACGTTTTTCTTCGAAATACATGGGTAAACGTCTTAGGCTTAAGTGTATACGAAAGAATATGAATGATGCTGACACCTGCCTGATCAAAGCCATTGCATCTTAGGATATCTTAATCAGTCGACATCCACAAAAATGGTCTCGGGCTTATCTTCTGCCTTCAGATTCTGCATGCGTATCAAAATTCACACTGTCTGCAACCACCAAACGTGCTGCATCATACACAACAATAATCGTCTCAACTAATATCTTACTGTACAAAAAGATCCTGGCAAAAGCTGAACGATGAAAGAACTTAACCGAAGAGCTCAAGCTTTTAAAACTTTCCGCTTCCAGCATGAAAATTGATGTCCTCATTGCATTCGGCCAGAAAGCCATGCTTGTGGGAGAACATGCCCGTCAGGAAGAGGCACAACAAGTCCCATCACCACAGCCGAAGCCGATCCTCGGGAGCGGTGTACATGGGATCGCCCTGCTTGACGTCGTAGAGCTCATAGAAGCAGTCCATCGAACTGATGATGGCGTTCATGCGAAGGGGAGAATAGGCATGAGAATCAGTAAACTCCCCAATATTCTCGGCGATGACAGCAGCGGAACCCACGGTAGAGGCCATTTTCGTGGACGTTTCCAGGATGATGCGCTGAGCCTCCGCATCCTTTCCTACGACATCCAGGATCGCAGTCATCCCAGCAAAATCGGCCATGTTCTCCTGCATGTTTCCGTTAAAGTCCTGATACCGGCCCTCAGCGATGGGGAAGCGGCGGTAAACTGTCTCAAACTGCTTCTCAATCTCATGAAAGGCAGTGCGGGACGTTTCGCTCCACCAGTTTTCGAAGGCACCGACCTCATTGTGTAACGAGCCGGTGGCGTCGAAGGCGTGGCCAATCTCGTGAGCAATAACAAAACCGATGGTGGCAAGCATATGCGTGTCGTCCTCTGTGTCAGCCATTCCGGCAATGAATCCGGCAGGAATCACAATGGTGTTGTAGGCAATGTTATTTGCGGCATTGCCTGTTATCGCATTAAACACTTCCTCGGTGTAGGAGAAGGGTGCGTCAAAGGAGTGCCGATCATAGCCTGGTATATTGACCCAGTTCAGGTACTTCTGTAGCTCTGCTCGCTTTAATGCCACAGTATTGACCAGAAGGCTGCCACCCTCTGCGCGGGAAACGATCTCCGGGAAAACACAGTTGGTGCTGTCCGGCATGCCGATGAGCCGGACCATTCCGTTCAACTTGCGGATGATGAACTCTTTTTCCGAATGAGTCAGCCAGTCATTGTGTTCAATTCGGCGGATATAAGCATCAAAAATATGCTCCGTAAGTTCCTCTGCCCGTCCACTCAGGGAATCATCATAATATTCTTGCGCCCACAGGAGCCCCTGATCCTGGAAAAGCAGCTGAAGCGTCCTCGTCTTCATCGCATCATCGGACATATCTGTTTCATCCGCCGGGGCATCGTCACCGCCCCACATTGCACACGCCGCCGCACGCTTCATCCGTGTCATGGGATTCAGGAAAGCGTCAGGTGTGTAGGACAGCTTTTCTGCCAGCACCTGAACAGCATTCAGTTTGAGTGCAGTCAGATTCGTCTTAGAAACCCTCATCAGCACGGGCAGTGCATCCGGCGCAACGATTACGCGGTCACTCACGAAGCCCGCGTCCTCCAGGATGCCAATGAGATCGGCGCTCATCTCCTCCCTCGGAAGGGCGACGTTGTCCATCAGGCCGGTATACACCAGGAAGGAATAGATCTGTGCGTCCACATCATTCAAGTCCTCAGGCGGCGTGGTATCCATATCCGGGTAAAGGGCATCCAGGCGATCACAGTCTGCCCGGTAATCCTCCAGGCTATAGGAATCCTCCGCATCCCTCGAGCGGGACTTACGCAGTCCTTCAAGCTCGTCTACCAGCGGTCGGGCAGGATTTGCCGTGCACTGGTATTTCCAGGCCTCCTCGATGTCTGCCTCTGTGGCTTCCAAACCCAGACACTGTGCAAGCTCCGACATCGCGGCACAGTAATCCCTGCCATATGTCTTAGACATTTCGGGGTCGAGAGCGACCTTCAGCCCCTCCGTCGGTGCAGCCACGCGCACCTTCGGCAAGGGAAGATTGCTCTCCCTCTCCTGTTCTGCCGTGATGCTGTAAAGCACGTTCACGCCGGTTTCCCGGTATACATATTTCACCGCATCCAGAAACTCCGTGTAATCGGCGACCTGCACCAGCATGTCTGCCCAGGCGAGGAATCTCGCGTCGTCTTTTTCGTGATCCTCCGCTTTATGCCGCATCGAATCATACAGATCGTACACCCGTTGCGCCGGTGTACCAGGCTCCTCCGCACCCTCACCGCGAAAAGCAGTCTCTGCAGCCGCCATTGCCTGCTGGCTGAGCATTTCGTCCATCCGACTCATCTGATCTGTCTTGAAAATCAGCTCCGGATCATCCGTGATCAGTTCTCCGTATACGGGCTCAACCCATGTTTCCTCAATGCCACTGTCAAAGGCATTGAAGTAGTCCTGATTCACATAGCCATAGAAGCTCTCGCCCGGGGTCACCCGATGCACCTCAGCAAATGCGAGGGAAGTCAAAGCCAGCATCAATGCTGTCACAATGGTTATCGCTCGTCTCATCACCGTTTTGCCTCCCACAAGTGTTTCCTGTCATTTGACCTACCAATTCTTAAGTACTTCCTGGTAATTGATTGTCGTGCCAACCTTTTTGTATATGTGTCGCAACACAAGCAAATCTACCACAAGCTGGATCAGGTAAATGACCATTGAGCCCATATCTCCGCTGCTATACCCACTGTACTCAGTTGCCGCTTCTGTAACAAACAGATAATCAAAGATCATCGGCAGCAAATCATATGCGCCGTGCAGTATGCCAATCGCAAGCACGTTTCGGGTCTTCCAATACAGAATCATCATTGACGCGCCGAATACCGCTGTCGTACAGACCTTGAGAACCGCAAGCACTACGCTCAGCCAACCATCGAAGCCGCCCAGAATCACGTGACTTACGCCAAAAACCACTCCGGAAATGGCTGCGGTATAGAGAAATGGATGACGCGTATTCCGAAGCTTCGGCAGGAGAGCGTCGCAGGCGACCGCCCGGTATCCCAGTTCTTCGCTGATGCCCGCGAGCATCATCAGAATGATCCCACTGCCCAGTCGGATGGGCCAGTTGGTGTTCATCTGAGCGCCATTTGAAAATATTCCGACGATACCAAAGGCGAAGAATATAAATGGAAAGATCAACACGGGCCAGCCATTCCTGAGCACATATCCCATCTGACTGCCGCATCGTTCAAAGGTCTTCTTTCCTGAAATCGCGTATAGAAAAAAGCACAGCATCAGATTGGTGACGCAGTACGAAAGAATATTGATGCCATCAGAATCACCAATGAGCATGAATCCAATCAGAATCACAAAGCTCAGCAGGACTGACAAAGCCCATGCGACTACTGTGTGCTTGCGAAAAAAATGAATCATCATTGCCTCCTTATTCTTTATCGCGATACACAGAATCCAGCGAAACGCATGCCTCTCATGTATCGCCTTCTCCGCTCCATTCCGGTTGCCCGATCCTCTATGTCCGAATCAGGCAAAACATCTTGCCAACCATTATTTCAAGCCACTGAGTGGGCCGCTTGTTTTCGTCATATGGCCAGACTTAGCAAAAAAGGAGACAGGCCATCCCCCGCAGGCATTCATCCTCAGAGCAGATGGGCTGTCTCCGCATTAAAAAGTGATCCTTAGCGGTCCGGATGACCTACATATCGAGCGCTGCCATAACCCAGGATCAGACGGAAGATGGGGCCGAGCAGGAACAGGCCAATGCCAAAACCTGTCCCTTTGCCAAAGGCTTTGGACAGCTTCATGGCTTGTTTGAAGCTCAGCACCAGGGCGACAACACCCAAGACAGCTACCAGAATCGTCTGCCAGTTCGGCATGCTCTTGACGTAAGTGAAGCAGTAATTCACATAGGTCAAGAAGATGGAGGCGATCAAACCAAAGATGCCCTTCCAGCAAAGATCATACTCCACATAATCGGAATAAATTGGAATGATAGACTTCCAGCCGGCAATGCCGGCCTTTGTGAAGATTTTCCAGTTACCAATGATCTCCACAATAAACCAGACGATGCTGATCATGCTAATGACACTCAGAGCTGCACCGGCAATGGTGCCAGCAAGAAGGACCTCCTCCTTGCTGGCGCCTTCCAGTGCCTGAGCCAGTTCCGCAGCCTCCTCAGCCATCGCGGATGCAAACACAATAGTCATAAGATCAGATTCCTTCCTTTGTCACAATGCAGCCTGGCCTTATCCATTTTTCAGGTGCAATTGTGTCTTTTCTCTCACAAATCATCAGTTCAGGCTGTAGTCGCCGGTAAACAAGCCCAGGACAAACATTGAGCTGGTCAGGTACTGATTGACAATCTCCATCGGTTCAGTCATCTCAGCGACAATGCCTTCACGGAGCTCCTTCTCCTGATCAATGGCGTCAGCACAGTTCGGGTTATTCAGTTTCGCAAATGCACCCAGCATCTTGCGCAGCCACTTGGTGCCGATGATCATATGATCATACGCAACCGATGCTGCCTTACTCTCAGCGTTCAGCTCGCTCAGTCCTGCCTCAATCTGGTCAATCTGCTCCTGGGATGTGCAGCACTCCTCTACTACAAGAGCAGCCAGCTTGACGGACGTGTATAACGCGTTCACTGCCTGCATGTCGGCGGTCTTTATGGTCGCATCTGCTTCATTGTAGTCATCGACGATACCCTGAAGCAACTCATTGTAAGTACCCGAAGGATCCGATTCCTGTGCAAGCACGATCAATGTTTTCAGGATATATACGCAGTGGATTCCCAGCCTCTGCTCATCGCTGAGTTCTGTATCATTCCATACCTCACGCAGGGTACTCATAATACTCTCTAGTGAATCTAGCTGTTCTTCATTGGCATTAAGTCCAGTCACATATACGAGGTTTTCCACCAGGTGGGCGGCAATATAAGAAGACTGAACGGTGGGATTCGCATCATCCAGATCCTCGAGATACCATTGCATGACATCCGTAGGGGTGAATCCTACGGCACTTTCGGCATACGCGGAGGCGACTAGACTGACAACCAGCATGGCAGTCAGAATCAGGCTGATGATTTTCTTCATAAATTTTGCTCCTTTCATGTCTGCGTGTTCTTTCCAGAACTACGCATTTTTATTGTACAGAGTAATTCGGCCAAAAACATGACAATTTTAGCTGTTCTTTATGGATATCTGTAATTTTTTTCTTCTGCTATGATTCCGGAAATAGAGAATTGTCTCAATTGGGCTTTACCTGGACCGGCTGTCCATAAAGCAGAGTGTATTGAGCATATCGTTCATCTGTCTGCCAAAGCCTTCGGCACTTTCGAAAGTACAATACATCGTAGCCACAATGCAGCCATTGTCCTCCGGGATGACATACACACTCTGCAGCAGATCGGGCATCATATCGGTGCCCTTCATGCGTAAAGCGTCAATCACTGTACCATTGCCTGCATTTCTCAGAATGCAGGGCTCCCGAGTGATTTCATATGTTCCAGACAGAGATTCGCTGATGGCCGCAGCAACAGCCTCAGCATCCTGAGCAATGAATGTCACCTCGAGAAAATTCAAGGGGTGCTGAGGATCATCGTAAAGAGAAACGAAGCGTTCACTGTTCGCGTTACTGTGACGAAGGAAGATTTCATAGTTGTAATCCATTTCGATTCCCAGGCTGGAATTGACGATATGTTCGTAGTGAACAGTTTCCTCCATGCCTTCCAGCATAATAGAGGTTTCAAACCGTTCCCCATCCTGCCTTACGACTTTGTTTTCGGAATGAATCCATCCGGCTGCGCCATGGAGACTGACCACGATCCAGTTCCCTTCCGTTCTCAAAACAGCCAGTCGCATATCTTTTCCAAGCAGTGCAACCTTAGGAGCAGATGTATCCCCCCAGGCATAGACCAGCGTATCTTCCTCCGCCTGATACCATGCCGGATCAACTGCAAGATAGTCCATCTCCACCCAGCCTGTAAGCGCGTCCTCGGAATCCCCAAGCGTGCAAACCGCCCAGTCGTCAAATTGCTTCACTACAATGAGAAGATCTCCGTATTGCAGCTGTTTTATTGCTTTGGAGGAACGGCTGGGCTCCTCATACAGCGTCAGCTCTGCAGGGAGAATCACCGCCTGAACCCCGATTTGTCCTTCGCCATAGGGTGGAAGGATTTCTGCATAGCCACCTCCAGTGATGCCAAGGAACAGAATCAACGCCGTCAGAACCACGAACCGGGTAAGCTTTTTCATATAGTTTCACCTCTATTTTCTCAATGAGCAGCTACGAAGAAACACTCTCTGCATATTTCTGATACACATTGTCCATATCGTCCCCCGTCAGCGTCTGCTTCCTGCAGATACAGCCGCCGAAATGTCAGATCAGATTCGAAGGTCTTCTCCTTGTCGTCCACTTATGAGCACTTAGATATACCTGTATCGCTCACGGTATTTTTGAATGGCTGCCAAGGTCACAAACAGGCTCAGCAGCTCCGCTACGGGCCAAGCCAGCCAGAGGCCGGTACCACCGAACAGCGCCGTCATGCCGTACAGGCAGGCCGTCAGTACAAGAAAGGTGCGGATGAAGGAGAGTGCTCCGGAGACAAAGCCGTTCGAGAAAGCTGTGAACAGGCCAGAGCCAAAGATATTGACACCAACAAACAGGCAGGCGGGGAGCGAAAGCAGATACCCCTTCTCTGCAATCTCGTAAAATACCGTTTCCGGGATGAAAAAGATGCCAACCACCGGCTTTTTCAGGAAATAAAGCAGTATCATGCACACGGCGCCCAGCAGAACATTCCACAACATACTCAGTCTGTAAACCCGCTTGCGCATTTCAACATTCCCGCTTCCATAGTGGAAGGAGAACACTGGCTCCACGGCGGAGGTGAAGCCCATGAATACCATCATGATGAATACCTGCACATAAGTGACTACCGCCAGGGCACTCACGCCCACCTCGCCATAACAGCGGTAGGCCAGATGGTTCATGAACAAGACCGTCACGCCCTGGGCCAGATTGGATACCATGTCCGATGAGCCGTTAAAGCAAATCTGCCCGATCTCCCGTATGTCCGGCTTTGCCAGCTCCAGCCTGTAGGAGCTCTTGCCGGCAATGATATAAAACCAGACTGCGTAGATGATCGTACTGCAATAGCCGATCACAGTAGCGATAGCCGCACCACGAATGCCCATGTTCAGGTTGCGCATGAACACATAGTCGAGTACGCAATTCAGCACACCGCCTATCATGATCACAACCGCAGCGACCACAGTCTTGCCCTCACCGATGATGAGAATTCCCAGCTCCGACTGTAACAGTATGGCAATAGAGAAGGCAGACATTGTCATGTAATAGGGCCGCAGATACTCAATCGTGCCCTCTGTCGCACCGCACAGCCGCATGATCGGGTCGGCAAAGACAAGACACACCGTCGTACAGACCATGCCGAGGATGACCGTAAATACGATCACCCGGGAAAATGTCTCCCCTGCCTCCCTGTGCCTGCCTTCACCCACTTTCCGCACGATCACCGCATTCCCGCCGGTGCCGATCATGATCCCCACGGCGATAAACAGACTGATGATGGGATAGAACAGGTTGATGGCGGAAATGGCCATTTCTCCTACAAATCGCTCAATGAAGATGCCGTCTACCATCTGGTAGATGGCGATGAACACGAACGTGAAGATGCTGGGGAACACGAATTTCAGCAGCGACCAAAATGTAAATCTCTGGCCGAGTTCAGCTTCCTGATTCAAAGTAATGCCTCCTCTGCAGGTACATTGGGATCAGTTGATTCGCCAAGCCATATGTCAAGTACCTGCTTCCCGACAAAACCATCGCGCGCGATGGGCATGACTCCTCACTTCTTTCTGGAAAAGATGCCGACGATGGTCTCAAAGAAGTTTTTCTTATCTGCAAGCTTCTGCTTGAGTTCCCGGATGGTTACATCCTTCTGTGAGTTGTGGGTAAGCATCATCTGGGCCAGCTTCACATAGATGTCCTTGAATTTCTCGATGCTGGCTTCCTCATAGCGGCTGGCGGCAAAGTCGATCATCAGCTGCAAGCCATCCGCGCCATCCAGAATCTCCATGTCAAGGATCGTCTGGGAAGCAGCCTGATTCTGTCGCACATCCACCATCTGGACATCAAAGCCCTCCATTCCGCCCATATCGCGGATGTCCTGCTGGTATAAGAGATAGGCCGATTCGCCGTTTGCCACCTGATTGTGGCTGTCCACATAAGGATAACAGCTGTGCTCAATACCCTTTTGCACCTGTTCGTGCACGTCGGCGAATACCTCACGCAGCGTTTGATCCTCCCTGAAGCGAATGCCCACAGGCAGATCACGGAACAACAGACCCACGCTGCTCATCATCTGCACATCCTCGCGACCATTGTAGATCCAGGACAGCTTAATGTCCGGGACATTATTGTAGACGGAGATTGCCAGCGCTGCCGCGGTGATGAAGAACTCGTTGCGACTGATCTTATAAGCGCGTTCCATGGCATTCATCTGAGGCTGCTCAATGTCCAGCGGTGCAAGCAGCTCGCCCATGGCATTTTCCCGGGATTCATGGTCAATGGTGGGATAGCTGGACCAGTTCACACCGCCATAGCGTCCTTCAAAGTACCGGCGCGATTCTTCATAGAAGTCAGAACGGGTATCGTCCTCCCGGCGCTTTAACATCAGGTAATAGTAGTCTTTGTCCAGCTCCATACCCATGTACGCTTTGCCCACGTCACCCATGAACACCTTGAGACTGGTACCGTCGAACAGGCTGTGATGCACATCGAAAAACACGTACCCCGCCTTCTCCGTCTCGAACACGCGGCAACGGTACAGCTTGCCACCGATGATCTTGAAGGGGAACACCAGCGTGTCCTTGACGAACTTGAACTCGAACTCCGACAGCTTTTCCACATGGATATCTTCGAAGATTTCAGGGGTGTAACGCTGCACCAGCTCTCCATCATCGTTGTAAGCAAAGGTGGTCAGCAGTGCCGGATGGTTCCTGATGGAAGCGGCCACGGCCCCGGCCAGGCGATCCATGTCAAAGACCTCCTTATCCACCTTCAAAACCGAATACAGGTTGTACATCGTGGAGTTGGGCGTATACAGCTGGTAGTCGATCATGTACAGCTGCTCGGTGGTCAGCGGATGCACCTTCTCCATAGACGCAGCATTTTTTTCATCAGAGCTCACACCGTCATCTTTCGCGTGCAGTTCCTCGTAAAGCTCCGCAATCTTTTCCGGGGTTCGCCCACGGAAAATCTCACTGGCACTCAGGCCAGGCAGGTCACACTCGGTAATCAGCTGGATGGAAGCCAGAGAATCACCGCCCATCTCATAAAAGTCATCGTGGATGCCCACCTGATTGAGCTTCAAAACCTTCTCCATGCCGTGACACAGTGCTTTCTCCACATCGTTGGCAGGTGCAACATAGTCGCTGCGGAAGTCCTCCGTCTTTGGTGCAGGCAAGGCCTTGCGATCCAGCTTGCCACTGGCCTTCAGAGGCACCTTGTCGATCTTGATGTAAAAGGCGGGGATCATGTAATAAGGCAGGCGCTTCATCAGCTCCTCGCGCATATGTTTCGGATCCACCTGAACATCCGCAGTGTAATAGGCACATAAATAGCTCTTGTCCCCGTTCTCAAAGCCCCTGGCCGCGGCCCAGTCGATACCCAGCACCTGCTTGACCGCCGCTTCAATCTCCGCAGGCTCAATGCGGTTACCGTTGATCTTGATCATGTCGCCGCTGCGCCCCAGCAGCACAAATCTGCCTTCGGCATCCCGAGTAGCCAGATCGCCAGTATGATAGACGCCGCGCACAAACGCCTTCTTCGTTTCCTCCGGCAGGTTGATATAGCCACGCACATAGGGATTTTCAAAACACAGCTCGCCGGTCTCCCCGTCTCTGACCGCCTGCCCATCTTCGCCCAGCAGCGTAATCTTCGTCTCGACTTCCGGCTGACCGATGGGGCAGCTATCATAGGCCCGATCAATCGGAAACACGCCCACGGCAAAGCCGCTCTCACTGGCAGCGTAGATGTTGATCAGCTTCACACTCTTGTTATACAGGTTATTGGCAGGCTCGCTGCCCACAAACAGCATGCGCAGGAACGGGCCGGTCTTGCCGCCCAGCATGCGGACATAGGAGGGCGTCAGGAAGGTGATGGTGATGCGCTTGGTCAGAAAAAACTTTGCCAGCGCACCGGGATTCTTGATGGTGGCATAGGACACAATGTAGTTCTTGCCCCGAAACACGTTGAGGCCCGCCAGAAT
>JAFUZM010000346.1 GCA_017476605.1 Clostridia bacterium | reverse complement strand
TGATGAAGAAATCAGTCCGGATTATTCAGATGAGGATTCGGATGATGCGGACGGACAGACCGGAAATAATTCGGGACCGATCCTGCAGGGGAGCCGTAATAATACCATGAGCCGCTTTGCATCGAGGATTTTGAAGAGATACGGCAACACGGAGAAGGCTCATGTGGCTTTTATGGAACACGCTCAGAAATGTGATCCGCCGCTTCCGGATTCGGAACTGAATACAATCTGGAACAGCGCGGTGAAGTTTTATGAGAAAAAGATTTCTTCATCAGAAGGTTATGTGCCGCCGGATCAGTACAATTCCGATTTTAGTGATGCTTCCTTAAAACCGGAGGATTATTCGGACATCGGTGAGGCGAAGGTGTTGGTGAAGGAATATGGTAGCGAGCTCAGGTTCTCTGCGGCAACGGACTATCTCAGATATGACGGTGATCGCTGGGTAGAGGATGTGCAGCTGGTAGTCGGGCTGGCAGCGATTGGTAAGGTCTATCAGGAGCATATGATCATTGCTTACGGTGGCGGTGCGAACGGTAAGTCAACTTTCTGGAATACGATCTTCCGGGTTCTGGGAGATTACGCCGGGAAGCTGTCTGCGGAAGCACTGACCATGAACTGCAAAAGGAATATTAAGCCTGAAATGGCGGAGCTCAAAGGCCGCAGACTCATCATTTCTTCGGAGATGGAAGAGGGAATGCGTTTGAACACGGCTACAGTGAAGCAGCTGTGTTCTACAGATGAGATCCAGGCAGAGAAGAAGTACAAAGCACCGTTTCATTTTGTGCCGTCGCATACGCTGGTGCTGTATACGAATCATTTGCCGAAGGTCGGTGCGAATGATGACGGCATCTGGAGAAGACTGATCGTGATTCCCTTCAATGCAAAGATCACCGGCGACAGCGATATCAAGAATTATGCGGATTATCTCTTTGACCACGCAGGTTCCTTCATTATGAGCTGGATCATCGAAGGCGCAAAGAAGGCTTACGACATGGATTTTAAGGTGCCGCTGCCGAAGGTCGTGGAAGAAGCGATTGAGGCATACCGTGAGGATAACGACTGGCTGGGACATTTCCTGGCTGACTGCTGTGATATCGATAAGGCTGCATCGGAGAAGTCCGGGGAGCTGTATCAGGCATACAGGGCGTACTGTCTGCAGAATGGCGAGTTTACCAGAAGCACGACGGATTTTTACAGTTCGATCGAAAAAGCGGGCTTCCCTAAAAAGAAGGTCAAAACAGGATCGTTTGTATATGGCCTGAAGTTAAAGGAAGGGCAGGATTTTCTGGAGTGACGGTCGATGACAGTCAGACAGTAAACTGTTTCAGATTTGCTGTTTTTCAGAAAGCCTTGTTTTAAGCCGTGGTGACAGTCGGTGACACTCGTACCAGAAAAGTCCCTATAGTGTGTTTTTCAAAACTGTTCTAAAGGGAGTTTTTGGGTAGACCATCACCGACCGTCACCTTTGGCAGAATACGGAGGTTGCGATGCGTGAAAAGGTAATAGAGCAGAAGCTGGTCTCCGAGGTTAAACGCCGTGGCGGGATATGTCCAAAATGGGTGTCCCCTGGATTTGATGGGATGCCCGACCGGATTGTCTTATTGCCAGGAAGGCACTTTGGAATGGTAGAGGTTAAAGCTCCGGGTGAGCGACCGAGACCACTTCAGGTATCACGGCACCGGCTTTTGATGAAATTAGGCTTTCGGGTCTATGTACTGGATGATCCGGAGCAGATTGGAGGAATACTGGATGAGATACAATCCACATGACTATCAGATATATGCGATCAATTTCATAAAAGAACATCCCATAGCGGCGATTCTGCTGGATATGGGCATGGGCAAGACCAGCATCGTGCTGGCAGCGCTGAATGAGTTGATGTTTGACAGCTTTGAGGTGGCGAAGGTCCTGATTATAGCGCCGCTTCGAGTGGCAAAGCATACATGGTCGGCGGAAATACGGAAATGGGATCAGCTGCACGGCTTAAGGTACTCCATAGCAGTCGGTACGGCAGCGGAGAGGATAAAGGCACTTCAGGCAGATGCGGATATTTACATCATCAACAGAGAAAACGTGCCTTGGCTGATCGAGAAGAGCGGACTGCCGTTTGATTACGACATGGTTGTGATAGATGAGCTTTCTTCTTTCAAGAACTGGCAGGCAAAGAGGTTCAAGGCGCTTATGCAGGTAAGACCGAGTGTGAAAAGAATTGTTGGTTTGACGGGAACACCTTCCAGCAATGGTTTGATGGATCTCTTTGCAGAATACAAGGTTCTGGATAAGGGAGAGAGGCTGGGAAGGTTCATCAGCCAGTATAGGACAGAGTATTTTGTGCCGGATCAGGTGAGTGGGCCGGTCGTCTATAGCTACAGGCTTAGGAAGGGTGCTGACAAGAGGATTTATGACAGAATTTCCGATATCACGATCTCCATGAAGGGTACTGACCATCTGAAGATGCCGGAACTTATAAGTTCGGAATATCCGGTCTATCTGGATGAGGATGAACGTGAGAAATATGAGGCGATGGCCAGCGACCTTGTGATCAATCTTCCGGGAGGCGAAGTGACGGCTGCTAATGCTGCAGCATTATCCGGAAAGCTGACACAGATGGCAAACGGTGCGGTTTACTCCGATGCCGGTGGTATCGAGCATATCCATGATAAGAAGCTTGATGCTTTGGAGGATATTATCGAAGCTGCAAACGGCAAGAGCATTCTTGTGGCGTACTGGTTTAAGCATGATCTGACAAGGATCACAGAAAGGCTTGATGCACTGGGTGTTCATTACGGAAAACTTGATTCTGACAGCAGCATTGAGGATTGGAATGCAGGAAGACTGGAAGTAGGACTCATTCATCCGGCTTCTGCAGGACATGGACTGAATCTTCAGAGCGGCGGCAATACCCTTGTGTGGTTCGGCATGATATGGAGCCTGGAGCTGTATCAGCAGACTGTCGCAAGACTTTGGAGACAGGGCCAGGAATCCGGAACGGTCGTTGTACAGCATATCATTACGGCGGACACGATTGATGAAAAGATAATGAAGGCGCTGTCGCATAAAGGTGATACACAGTCCAAACTGATCGATGCCGTTAAAGCTGAGGTGAGTGCCTATGGCAGGAAATAAGAATCTGGCTGAAGATCCGTATGAACGATTGGCGAATGCCATCATTCTGCAGGCAGTATCCGATTACAGGGTGGCGCTGAAGAAGATCAAGGCTCATCCGAAAAACAGAGAGGCAATCAACGAAGCCTTGGAGATTGAGAAGTTCTTCCGTTCCGACTGGTACAGTCAGCTGACAGATGTTGACGGGGAATATCTGATCCGAGGGCTTCAGGAAGAAATAAGACAATCAGAGTCAATCCGAGGGGAGAAAAATAAATCCAATCGGAGGTAGCTTATGAACAAGCATCAGATAGCAGCAAAGAAATATTTGTCGCAGGCCTTTGGGCTGAATCAGCGTATCGAGAGCAAACTGGGACAGATCGAGGAACTTCATGATCTGGCAACCAAAGCGACCGTGACGTATTCGGACATGCCGAGGAATCCAAACAGAGGCAGGTCTACTATGGAGGAAGCCATTTGTAAGATTATCGATCTGGAAGCAGAGATCAATAAGGATATGGTTGCCCTGGTGGAGCTGAAGAAGGATATTATCAGCAGGATTAAGGCCGTAGAATGCGCGGAGCTTCAGACGGTCTTGGAGCTGAGATATCTATCCTATATGCGCTGGGAAGAAATCGCCATAGAGCTTGGTTACGGTATTGATAATGTATTCCGTCTTCACAGGAATGCGCTGGATCAGATCAGAATTCCTGAAACAATACAGTAAAATCAAGTTCGATACAGTAAGCCTATGTGATAATGTTAAGATGGCAAAAGCGAAAGATGAGAGAGCCGTTGTGGAGAAATCTGTGGCGGCTTTTCTGATGGGTGGTGATATATGTGCCTATGAAACCGAAGAGACCATGCAGCTATCCGGTCTGTCCGAACCTTAAGGATGGGCGGTACTGTCCGGAGCATCAGCAGAAGGTCAATATAAATTATGAGAAGTATTGCAGGGA
>JAFUZM010000345.1 GCA_017476605.1 Clostridia bacterium | reverse complement strand
GATAAAGCCTTGTCACGGTTTCGCGAAAGGAATCGTGCGTATGCTCGTGAGCACAACTGCGAGAGTCCCTTGGAAGTGTGCCTGCGAGAGGTCCAATTTGGCATGTGGGCGTTGATGGGGATTTCCATGAAGAACCTGCGTGTTGACTCAACGCAAATCTCTGCCAACATTGCCCGGTTAACCAGAGAGCAGCTTCTTTGGAGAGCGAATGCGCGTATGCTCAGATCACTGCCGGGAATGGGTGCAAAGAAGATTGAGGAGCTCTCTGAGGAAGTGAAGGAAAAGCTCAGGAATGCCGGACTGCTTCACTATTACGAGGACGGTGATGAGAACAACATCATCTATCACAGTGTCTTGGGAAAAACCGAGAAGCGTCAATCGCTGCTGAAGGATGTGGAGGCAATTCTAGGCCTGTGCTCAGAAGAAGATAAGAAGAGTGAGAATGGGAAGCTCTACCTGCGGATCCTTAGCGAACAGACCGTTGAAGAGAATGGGAAACGGAGAATGGCAACCTCTGCAGATGGTACGATGCACTCTGGTTGCGTTCAGAACCCCGCAGACCCGGATGCCACCTTCCGCAAGAAGGCCGGTGAGGAGTTCATCGGTTACGTTCTGGGATTCGTGGAAGCTGTTGGCCCACTTGGATCCCAGGTGGTTGGGTTCGACTTTGACAGGAATGTACAAAGCGATCCTGTCATGGCATTGGCTTTTATGAATCGTGCCAAGGCTATTGTTGAGGGAATTGAGCGCTACAACAGGCTCTTTGGCATTGAAAATCCTGGGAATATGGAGAAATGCCAACAGGCACTGCAGGACAAGATGGAGCTTGTCATACAAAGCATTCGCGAAGCAAGGGCGGAAGGGCGTCATATTCCCCGCGCCAATGAATTTGGCTTTGCCTATGAAACTGCTGATCAAGCCGATGAAAAGCTTGATGAGGAATGCCAGCAGTTAGGCCTTGAGGATCTGTTGTCGGGGGTGGGTGTGATTACCGTGCCTGTATCCAAAGACAACACAGGGGAAGGGACCGCGAACACCCCGAATAACACTATGGTGAATAGCGACAATGGGCAGAAGCAGGGTGCCAAGTTGGGCGACCTTGTTAAAGAAGCCTTTGACATCGCGGAAGACACCAAGAACAATGCCGCTACTCAGCCTGAAGCTGAAAATCCTGGCGAGCAGAAAACTGTTCAGCAGGTTACCGATCCTCTGCGCGTTGGGGCGAAGGTTCCAGTAGAAGGGATGGTCGTTCTGCCTGACAGTTGGTTCATAAACGGTGTTGAGGGGAACAAGATGATGGAAAGTCCGGAGTTTGCTGACCTTGAACCTGAAGTGCGTCGCGAAGCCATTCTGCAGAAGCTTCGGGATTCCCTGAACGCATCACCCTTGGATCTGTCGAAAAGGTCGTTCATGGTCGGTGATGGCTTATACAGCATGGATGAGCTTGCTGAGAAGGCAGCCGAAGAAGGTTTTGTCATGCTTCCGACAGATCTCTTCGGAAAGAAGGTCAATCCCATTGTAGGATTGTTCACCTTTGGTGAAGATAGTGAAGCCCCGGTTGTCCAGTGCCCTCGTGGCAAAGTGCCACAGGCACAAACCGTCTACGCCAACGGCGTCATACGCATTCAGATGCCCGAAGATGCATGTGGAGCATGCCCGTTCCGCAATGATTGCAAGGTGAAGTGGCAGAATCGTGCGAAGACATATGCATTCACGCTGTCTCCGTCTGCACAGCCTCGCGTGCTTTGTGAGGCAGTGCTGCGGACGGAGCAGTTCAAGGATGTTGGAAGATTCAGGAATGGCGTTGAAACCATCCCGAGTTTTCTGCATAACGTGTTGGATATCGACAACTTGCCGATAGGCAAAGCGGTCAAGCAGACCTATGTCGTCATGAAGATGGCGGCATTGAACGTCATGAAATTCTTTAATTTCATTCAAGGAAATGCTCGCATAGCCAGCAATCCGTTGCTAGCATAACGATTTCATGGCATCCTTTGTATGAACCAAGAGAAATTCTTGATTCGAAAACAGTTATCCACAGAAATTGTTGATATCTCCCTGTACTCTGCATATAGCTGCATGCACAGGGTGGTTATCCACATCTCTTTGGCTTAAGCGAGGCATTGCATGATGGTCAGAGACCTTGGTTTACGTTCACCCCCATGCTATGAGCACTCTGGTATGCCCGCCGAGTGGGCTGACACCCCCGGATGACGCCTCATACGGGGGTAAGGGGGAGTAAAAGTCTCCCTTTTGACCATCGCATCATATTAATGCACAACAATAGCGATTGTGTGTCACTTCTTTTCGGGTAATCCTCCATACCTGTTCGATTGGATTGAGATCTGGGGAGTAAGGCGGCAGATTCAGATAAGTCATTGCATCCCGGATATCTTGATAATCCGGGCGTTTTCGGATATAATTGTATTTGGATAAATGTGTTCTTTTTAGGGTGAGGGAAGGAGGCGGATCAAGATGGATGATATGTTTGATCTTGCCAAATTTGACGAATATAAAGAAGATAACCGCCGTGAAGTCAAGGCCGCCGAGGGTGGTTTGCCACAGAGCCTGTGGGATACTTACTCTGCTATGGCAAACACATACGGTGGGGTGATAATTTGCGGTGTTCGTGAGCGCAAAGATGGAACATGGTTTACTACAGGCATGAAGAACGCCGAAAAGCTGAAGAAAAACCTGTGGGATCAGGCGAATGATCAGAAAAAGGTTAGTGTGAATCTGCTTACCGAGTCTGATATCAAAGTATATGAGGTTGATGGCGATGTTATCCTTGTAATTCCTGTTCCCATGGCCGACAGGGAGACAAAGCCTGTGTATATTAACGGCGATCTTTTCCGCGGCACCTTCAAACGTACCAACGAGGGGGATTATCATTGCACGGAGCGGGAAGTTAAGGCCATGATTCGTGACCAGGCAACGGCCAGCCCTGATATGAAGGTTCTTGAGGATGAGGAGATTTCTGATTTCGATGCCGAAAGCGTAAGAGCTTATCGGCTTAGATATGAAGGAAGGCATGCTAATGCTGCATGGACAAAACTTCCAGATGATAGATTTCTCGTTCAGATTGGTGCGGCAAGCGATAAAACAAAAGACGGAAGAATTCATCCTACAGCAGCGGGTCTCCTAATGTTTGGACAGGAATACCGTATCACGCCGCAGTTCCCGGAGTACTTTCTGGACTATAGAGAAAAGTTGAACCCTGATATAAGATGGACTGATCGGGTGCAATCACAGTCGGGTGATTTTTCGGGGAATGTGTTCGATTTCTTCAGTATGGTCTATCCGAAAATCACAGCTGATTTCAAAAAGCCGTTTATGACTGAGGGAGCATATCGGGTCGAAGAAACACCGAAGCATCTGGCTGTTAGAGAGGCCTTGGCGAACTGCCTTGTGAATGCGGACTATTTTCAGTCATGGAGCGTGGTCATCGAACGCTATCCGGACAGGATAGTGATGTCAAATCCGGGAACCATTATTCTGGGGAAGAAGCAGATGCTTCGAGGCGGTATCTCTGAGCCAAGGAACAAGAACCTCTTCAAAATGTTCAATTTGCTCGGCATTGGTGAGCACGCAGGTTCCGGAGTGCCTGATATCTTTGATGTCTGGAGGACTGAAGGGCTGGAGGAGCCGGTTGTTGAGGAGCAATTTGGTGTGGAGACACCTGATCGGACAACGCTGATTCTACCGTTGGGAAAGAAAGAACCTGACGTTTCTCAATTAAGTCAGGAAAAAAGTCAGGAAAAAAGTCGGGAAACGAAAGCAGATGAAATCGCAAATCGTAGAGAAGCGGTATATGAGCTGATAAGAAATACGCCTGGAATTACGACGCCCGCACTTGCAAAAGCCTTGGCTATAACAGATCGAAAAGTCAGGACCGTACTTGAGCAGCTAAAGCAGTCTGGAAGAATTCGATTTGAAGGGACAGGTCGCGGTGGCCGTTGGATCATCAACGAATAACACACAGCCCACTGAGCGGCTTTCCAAATCCCGGATAGTAGCTTAGTGGGCTGCTTAAATAGAATTCCGCAATTATCCAGATTTGCAGAAAGCCGTTGAAATGGAGGCTGGTATGAACACAATCCATCACATTGCCATCATCTGCTCTAATAAGGAGACTGCGCTCCATTTCTACCATGACCTTCTCGGCTTTCCGATTATCCGGGAAAACTACAGGCCGGAGCGGGATGACTGGAAGATTGATCTGAGGATCAATGAAGCGACCGAACTTGAACTCTTTATCATGAAGGGACACCCGGAGCGACCTTCCCCAGAAGCCTATGGTCTGCGGCATCTGGCATTTAAGGTAGCCAGCGTGGACGAGATGGTGGCTGAACTCACCAGCAAGAATATAGAGTGTGAGCCAATCAGATATGATACCTTTACCGGTGAGAAGATGACGTTCTTCCACGATCCGGACGGCCTTCCGATTGAGATACATGAATAAAGCTTCAAATCTTGAGGTCAAATAAATTTACCTCAAGTTGGGTTGGTTCCAGATATCTCCAGTGGGCATTTGCGGAGTTGTGCATTAATATCTACTGATACAACAAAAATAATTACCATTACAACAAAAGAGGCACTTGTAAAATATTACCAACTCATGATAAAAAGAGGAGAGAAGCTCATACTCTATATTTCACAACACTTTTTTCGCGGTTCCTATTGTT
>JAFUZM010000344.1 GCA_017476605.1 Clostridia bacterium | reverse complement strand
CGACAGCCTCTGTGGAAGGAATTGAAATCATCAGACTGATTGACTTCCTAACAGAATAGAATCTAAGTGGCAATCCAATAACAGCACCTGCCTGACACTGATCAGACAGGTGCTCTTTCTGTACAAATAACAATCTGGCTTTCGACAAATCTGGGATCAGATCCTGGATTTGCCATATACCGGCTTCTTGCGCCATGAGAAACGGGCTTTATATTTGGGAAAGTATTAATCAAATTGTTTTAATGCTATGCCCATTTTGCTCGAAAAAGTCAAAGGGCGTTGGTGGCTGTTTTATCCACAGATTTTTCACTTCAAGATGATGCCGTTCCAGCGCGTTTCGGCAATCTTTTATTTTCATGCGCACAAAATCAGACTTGAAGGTTCGCACGTTTGGGCTTCTGGTCAGGTCTGCAGCGCTTTTAACATCAGTTGCCCGCGTGATTTCGTCTTCAAAATTTAGTACCTGAGCAAGATATATCAGGCGGACTCCTGCGCAATGCTTTTTCAGTAAAGAAATGTTTTCCTTCAGGATATCTGTCTGTGGTATGTCGGTATCAAAGACCATGGTAACAAAGGAATTACGTCCGAAACTGGCCACGTAGGCTTTGGGGATTGTTTTCTGAACCACGTTATGAACGATAATGCTCCCCGGGATTAATCTGGACGGCTCTGCTTTCAATGCATTGATCAGTTGCCTCTCACAGGCACCTTCCACCAGATAAAAGCATTTGTTATTCATGAGACCACCCCAAATCCAGTTCTGCGAGCATGGACAGATCAGGCAGAGAGGCAAAAACGTCATTCTCCATAGCGCATTTAACAGAATCTGTGTTGCGCTTCAAAATGTCGGATGCAGACATTGCAGAGACCCGATAGTCTCCGTCTTCCGGTTCTTTACGAAGGAAAACAAAACTGTGTTTGGGCAGATTGAGCTCCAGCAGATCTGTGTTGTGCGTGGTAAAAATCAGCTGTTCATTATTCTGAACACGCTCCATCATCAGCGTGAAAATCATTTTTTCAATATCGCTCTGAATATAGGAAAAATGCTCATCACAATAATAGAAGCTGTGCTGGCCAGACATCATGGAAGCCAGGAACAGGGCCACATCAATTCCTTCTGCGGTGCCGCTGGAAAGCACCTCCCGGTTCAGAAGCTTTCCTTCCTGAATGATGATCTCCTGATTCTTCCTTCGGATGATGAAGGTATCTTTCAGGTCTCTGGAGATAGAAATGTTCTTCAGCGTAGGATCAAGGGTACCGATGACGGCCTGAAGCATCTTCAGAAGGTTCTTCTGATTCGTTCCGGCCAGTTTCAGCGAAGGTTCGATCTCGGGATATGCAAAACGGGAATGTATCTCTCCAATTATGTTCCTGAGACTACGCGCATCTTTCAGTACTTCGGCGGTGTGATCCGCAAGCTTATCAACACATTTTTCATAGAAATCAGTCTTCTCGATTTCTGCAGACAGATAGGTGAGATCTACCTGATCGGTTTCTTTGCTGATGACGCCGGCAAGGCGATGCAGCACGAACCCATTGTTTACAAAGTCAATCTCAAAGTTGGCATGATTCTCCGATGCCATCTCCAGCAAATGATTTGGGTTACCAGTGTTGATGTAGCTAAAAATCTTCAGCAATGCTCGCCCCAGGCTGGTTTTCCCTGTAGCATTTGTGCCCATCAGGATGACAGCCTTCTTATAACGAAAGCGATCCCTGCCTTCCAGATGCTCATCGTCAATAATGGAATTGACAACCTTCTTGGGGTATGTGAAGTTAATTTCAAAATGGCTGAATCCATAGACTCCATCCAATTTCAGATTCAGAACGACCATCCGCATCACCTCGTCAGTTATTTCGCAAATTACGAACTAATTGTAATTCTATAGACCGTGATAGTCAATACCTCTGAATATTGCAGTTATGCGGTAATTGTATTGCTCTGGCAATCAAGTAGGACATGATTACCATTCATTAAAAAGCTGTTCTGAATTTAAAAAAAGCCTCGGGAAATATGCAATGAATATTCATTCATGACTGGATCTGCATTTACCGCATTACGGGGACTAAAGATGATATTTTCATCACGTCCAGCTAACGATTTGGCGGTAGATGTGAAAGTCGAACACGCCGCCTTTGTTAGCTGTGCTAACACCCAGCTAACAGCACTGGGGGAAAACGGGGGTATTTTGAAGGCAAATGCGAACAGTGAAAATCGTTAGAAACCCAGTAATGGCCAGGCCTCAAGGCACTTCAGGGAACAGCAAAGGCAAACGCTTTTTCGATCTCCTAAGCGACAGGCCGTGGGTTCGAATCCCGCCGGGATCACCATTTTGCCTACCAGATCGATAGATTTGCCCTAATAAGGCAGCTGCAAGGCTGGTAGGTTTTTTCTTTTTCAGGACACTATAGCACCCAATAAACTGCTAACAGAAGATGGCCCCTGTTAGCAGTTTTCTAATTTTTCAGGCCGATTTCTAATCGACTTTCTCGGATGCCCTTCTCCGGCGTCTAATTTTTTCGGACGATCGTGCCAATTTTTGCGGACGATGCAAACGGCATCTTTCCTGAATCTGAAAAAAGAGCTTGTAAGACCTGGCGTTTTAAGAGTTCAGTAAACAAAGATCTGACAAACTTCCATATGGTTTCAATCTCTATGAGAGCGATCATCTGCTAATTGCAATAGGAGGTTGATTCGCAGGATTAATACGATTTACTGGGTCTGCCAATGCCTATCGCCATGTTTAGCAAGAAACGACATTTCTTCAGCAAACGTTTTTCATCTGTTTTTGAAAAGCTGCATAAAGAATGCAATCTCTTCTGGCTTGCATATTCAGTAGTTCGTCAGGCTCTCCCGCATACTGCTGTAAACCCCCTGCTGGATTGCTGTCACGATGATCTGCAGCATCTCGCTTTCAGTCGCGCTGAATTGCTGTTCATGCCACCAGAGGATGGTCGTCAGGATATTTCCGCTGATCAGTCGCGCATAACAGGAAATCAGGCTGCGGCGGGCAGACGAAATGGAAAAACGCTTTTCCATCTGCTCCAACAGCCGTTCACTGTAAATCCGATGCATACTGCTTGCCAAATCCACGGGAAGATCGTATCCGCGTAAAACCATGAGTATATGTCGGTTCTTTTCAAAATACCGCAGCAGCGGGAGAAAAGCCTCTCGGCCCGTCTCTTCGTTCAGTACAGGCAAGGCAATAAAATCCAGACGCAGCGCATTCTGAAACTCGTCGAGCTGTTCCTGGATAATTTTCCGGATCAGATCGTACTTATCCTCATAATTTCTGTAAAAGGTGGAACGGTTGATCCGGCAGGCCAGAATCAGCTGATTGACCGTGATCTTTTCAAAGGGCACAGTTTCCAGCAGTCGGATCATCTGGGTCTGGATGGTTTCCCTCGTTTTGACCACCCGTAGGTCTATGGACATATTTATCGCCTCCCTACTCAATATAATCCGATCTGCACCCGGTTTCAAGAAGTCACGCGACAAATATGCAATATTTGTTGCATAAGCAATAGATATTGCAAAGCTATTGCTTGAACGCCTCCTATCTTCAATTTACACTATGAATATTGATAATGATCAGGGAGGCTTCTCAATGAAAAACCAGTACTATCCCAAGCTGTTTGAAAAAGGCCGTCTGGGCAACGTGGTAATCAAGAACCGCATCGTGCGCAACTCCATGGGCACTTACCTTGGCAATCCGGATGGCTCTGTAAGCGACCGTCAGATCAAGGCCTATACAGAAGCTGCCGAAGGCGGCGCCGGCTTGATTTTCATGGATAACGTGGTGCCTGTTTCCATGACCTCCTGCGGCCTGACCGCACATTCCGACGAGTACGTGGCCGGTCTGTCCTTGTTGGCGGAGGCAGTTAAGGAGCATGGCGCGGTGCCCGGCATGCAGATCGCCCATCCCGGCCGTGACGCCGCTTTTGTGGGCAGCGCGGATGTGATCGGCGCTTCCCCCATCACCTTTGAGCCCTGGTATCAGATGGGCGCGCGGCTGCCCCGTTCCCTGAGCATTGAAGAGATCCACGAGCTGGTGGCTGCCTTTGGCCGCTGCGCCGCGCGCTGCAAGGATGCCGGCTTTGAAGTGCTGGAGATCCACGGTGCCGCCGGCTGCGTTCCCACCAATTTCCTGTCTCCCCATGACAACAAGCGTACCGATATGTACGGCGGCAGCCTGCAAAACCGCATGCGCCTGCTGCTGGAGATCGTGCGCGCCATGAAGCAGGCCTGCGGCCCCGATTTTCCCATCGGTGTCAAACTGAGCACAGAGGACTGGGAGCCCGAAGGCATTCGCATTGAGGAAACCATCGAGGTGGCCAAGGCGCTGGAGCGCGAGGGCGTATCTCACCTGAACCTGATGGGCGGCACCCATGCCACCGCCGCCATGGAATTCGTGCTGCCCAACTGCTTCAACGCCGCGCTGACCAAACAAATCAAGGATGCGGTACACATTCCTGTGTTCGTCGGCCACAACATTTTCTCTCCCGACGAAGCGGAAAAGCTGCTGGAAGAGGGCTGCGGCGATTTCGTTGCCCTGGGTCGCTCCCAGCTGGCCGACCCTGCCTGGGCCCGCAAGGCCAAGGAAGGCCGGGCGGAGGACATCACCCCCTGCATCAACTGCATGATTGGCTGCATCGACAAGGGTATGCTGGGCCATCATGTGATTCACTGCACCGTCAACCCCACGCTGTACAAGTATGAATGCCCGCCCATTGTGCCCGCTGAAACCGTCAAGAATGTGGCTGTTGTGGGCGGCGGCCCCGCGGGCTGCGAAGCGGCGCTTACGGCCGCGAAGCGCGGTCACAAGGTCACCCTGTTTGAGCAGCGGGAAATCGGCGGCGCGATGATCGAAGCCTCCGCACCCGAACACAAGGCCAATATCCGTCGCCTGATCGAGTATTATAAGCGGCAGATCGAAAAGCAGGAAAACATCACGCTGAAGCATGAAGCCGCGGACTTCGATACCCTGAAAAACGGCTTTGACGCCGTGATCGTCGCCGTGGGCGGCAAAGCCCGCGTGCTGAACGTGCCCGGCATCGACCGTGCGCAGGTCATTTCCGCCATGGATTATCTGGGCGGCAAAAAGCAGGTGCCCGGCCAGAAAGTGGCTGTGATCGGCGGCGGCATCACCGGCGCGGAAACCGCCCTGGAGCTGCACGAATCCGGCAAGGAAGTGACTGTGGTGGAAATGGCGGATGCCTTCCTGGCCAACCCGGCCTCTTCCTGCCAGGCGTACAGCATCAAGATCGCGGAAGCGGGAATCCGTGTGCTGACCGGCAAACGACTGGAAGCGGTCAACGATGGCACCATCACCCTGATCGACCGCTGGGGCAATACCACTGAATTGGTCGCCGACGCAGTGGTCACTGCTGCGGGCTTCACTGCCCAGCATCAGCTGGCGGAACAGCTGGATGAAGCCAATATCGAAGTGTACAACGTAGGCGACAGCAACCGCGTGCGTCAGATCTATGACGCTGTTCACGAGGGTTTTGTTGCCGGACGGCTGGTTTAACAGATACAAAGAGGACCAGCGGGGGATCGAAAGAACCTCCGCTGGCTTTTTTACGGAAATATGCGCGTCGCATATTCAAAAATATTCGCAACTATGCTGGTGTTATATTTCAGACATTATCTGTTCTGTATTCACGTGGTGATTTTGACGCTTACCGATCTACTACCGATAACCTTAAAAGAGAGACGCTGGAAAGTGGCTTGAAATAGCACTTCCCGGCGTTTTCTTCTAATCGGGAGATTTTCTATTGGAGGAAAATGCAAAGACATTTGCAAATTCCTACCGCCTTTGTTAGAAAAACTGCTTTTTTCTTCTTTCCGCATATGCGGCGGACGGCAAGAAAAATCCCCGTAAAGGTGAGTACACCCGAAAAATGGCTTCATGTAAGGATTTTCACAAGTTATCAGAAAGCCAGACACCTGTATGGATAACGTGAGTTTTGTTAGATTTCTAATTGTCAGCGCTGTGAGCAGCTATTATCTCAGCAAGCGCATGCGTTTTGAACTTGATTTTTATTCCTTATCGACGAAAACTGAACTTTCATTTTATTCCAAATTTCTTGAATGATACTTGAATTTTGTGCATATGCTATCTGCTGTTTCGCTGTGCGATCAGATGAGCTCGGTTCTGAGGCACGTCTAAACAGCAGTCGGAAATGAATGTGCATGACGAAAACTCTAAAAAATTATAAGTTTAGGTTATCAATAACGCAAACTTTACAATTTCGGAAGTTTGGGTTATCATATGACTTGTCAGGAGGACAACTGCCATGCTAAAAACATTGGAGTCCTTAAAGTCGCGAGATATCTATCTGAACCAGTTGATCGCGTTTCAGGACACAGAGCCCGTGAAGGTGATCACGGGAATCCGTCGTTGCGGAAAATCCAGCCTTTTGAAACTGATGCAAAGACATTTGCTCGAAACAGGTATAGTGTCCCAGCAAATCGTATCCATGAACTTTGAATCCATGGAATACCGGGATATGGATGTACAAGCCTTTTATCATCATGTCAAAGGAAAAATTCAGCCTGACAAAAGGATGTATCTATTCTTTGATGAATTGCAGCGGCTTGATCGCTGGGAGGATGCGATTAACTCATTCCGTGTGGATTTTGACTGTGATATTTATATCACGGGATCCAACGCCTATCTGCTTTCATCCGAGTATTCAACCTATCTTTCCGGACGATATGTGGAAATTAAGATGCTGCCGCTTTCCTTTAAGGAGTTTCTGGTCTTTCACGGCTATGAGATTCGTGACCGAAGAACTCCTGGCGGAGAGCTGAAAAAGCGTGCCTACGATGCTGAAGGCGAACCTATCGAATGGGAAGAGCTTTTTGAAGCGTTCATGCATTACGGCGGCATGCCGGGAATCGCAGATGTCGGTCTCATACAGGACAGAGCGCTTACCTTGTTGGACGGCGTATATTCAACAGTCGTTGTTCGTGACATTCTGGAGCGCGAACGGAGAAGAGGCCAGCGCCAGATCACAGACCCTGTCCTTCTGCGCAAGATCATCCTGTTTCTTGCGGACAATATCGGCAACAATACCTCTTTAACGTCTATCAGCAACACACTCGTCTCTGAAAAGATGCTGGAGGATCGAGCAAAGCAGGGCAAGCCGGCAACGCAGACGATTGCCGCTTATGTGAACGCACTCAAAGAAGCCTATCTGTTCTATGAGATAAAGCGGTTCGACATCAAAGGTAAGGAAGAACTGAAAACGCTTGGCAAATACTATATCGTTGATATCGGCCTGAGAAACTATCTGCTTGGCTATCGGGATGTGGACACCGGACATTTGATCGAGAACGTAGTTTATTTTGAACTGCTGCGTCGAGGCTACGACGTTGCTGTCGGAAAAATAGGAACCAGGGAAATCGACTTCATCGCTACAAATGATCATGAGAAAATCTATTTTCAGGTGACAGACGACATGACATCGGAATCAACAAGGGAGCGGGAACTCGCCCCGCTGAAGATGGTACGTGACAATTACAGAAAGGTCATTCTGGCCATGAACACAAACTCGACAGCCTCTGTGGAAGGAATTGAAATCATCAGACTGATTGACTTCCTAACAGAATAGAATCTAAGTGGCAATCCAATAACAGCACCTGCCTGACACTGATCAGACAGGTGCTCTTTCTGTACAAATAACAATCTGGCTT
>JAFUZM010000343.1 GCA_017476605.1 Clostridia bacterium | reverse complement strand
GTCTGCATGGATGACATAGGCGGGGATGTTCTCTGCGTTTAAGAGAACGGCCGTGCGGACTTTTGGAATAAAGACGTAATCCTCCAGGGAAAGCAGTTCCGGTTTTTCAATGAGGAACGGGACGATGCCCCAGTTGATGCAGTTGGAGCGATAACGCTTAGTGGCATAGGCCCTTGCAAAGTTGGCGCTGCCGCCCATGACACGCTGACAGGAGGCTGCCTGTTCACGGGCAGAACCGTCACCGGGCATGTTGGCATAGATTGCAGAGCCGATGTCCGTGGTTTCGGGATCGCAGGCGATCCCGGCGGCCTTGAGTGCACCATAGATCTCCTGAATTTCCTCTGGCAATGTGCCGGCTTTGCGGCTTCTCTCATTCTCACGAACAGCTTTGCTTCTTGGAACATACTGGGGATCCCGGCGGGAGAGGGCAAACTCGCTGAGGCGCTCCGGATTGGAGCGGTAGGACGATGTTTCGCCGGAGGGGATCAGTTCATCCGTTGTGGTGACCGGATCGGTGATGTAGGAGCAGATGCAAACCAGAAGGTCCTCGGTCAGCTCCGGCATCTCGGGCCAGTCCTTGATGTTGGGACCAAAGGTCAGCTCAGCCTCCGCTTCCGGATGTCCGTATCCATTGTAGACGCGCTTTTCGTAAATACCGGATTCGTAGTGGTATTCGGGATTGGTATAGGTGACATCAATGTCCGTTGCAGCCGTCAGCCGGCCACCGTTTGCGGCGGTGGCAGCGATGGAACGGGCATCCATCAGGGCGACGGAGCTGAACTGTCCCTCGCCGGGCTTGGATCCCTCGCGATTCGGGAAGTTCCGGGTCGTGTGACGGATTGAGAGTTCGCCGTTGGCAGGGCAGTCACCGGCCCCGAAGCAGGGGCCGCAGAAGCATTCACGCATCAGGGCACCGGCGGAGATCAGGTCATAGGCATATCCATTGCGGATGAGCTCAGCCAGTGCGGGCATGGAGCCCGGATAGATGCTGAGGCTGAAGGCACCGTTGCCGCAGCTTTTCCCGCGCAGAATGTCCGCGGCAGCACAGATGCTTTCAAAGGTTCCGCCGGCGCAGCCTGCGATTTCGCCCTGCTCAACGTAGATCTGGCCACCACGCAGCTTGCTTGTGAGGTTCAGCCGGACGCCCTTGAGCTGCCGGTTGGCGTTTACCTCGATCTCGTGCAGAATGTCCTCGGCATTTTCCTGCAGTTCATGGATGGTAAAGGTGTTGGAGGGATGCATGGGCATCGCAATAGTGCATTCAATGGTGCCAAGATCAATATAGATGCAGCCGTCATAATAGGCGACATCATCCGGACACAGAGCCTTGTAGGCCTCCGGACGGCCGTGAATGGTGAGATATTCCTGTGTTTTCTCATCCGTGACCCAGATGGAGGACCAGCAGGTGGTCTCGGTGGTCATGACGTCAATGGCATTGCGGTATTCCATGGAGAGACCGGCGATACCGGGGCCGACAAATTCCATGACCTTATTTTTGACATATCCGTTTTTGTAGACAGCTCCGACGATGGAGAGAGCAACGTCATGAGGACCGACACCGGGCTTTGGCGCTCCGGTCAGGTAAACGGCAATGACGCCGGGGCGGGCAAAGTCATAGGTACGGCCGACGAGCTGCTTGGCCAGCTCACCGCCACCCTCACCTACAGCCATGGTACCGAGGGCCCCGTACCGCGTATGGGAATCGGAGCCGAGGATCATCCGGCCGCATCCGGCCATGGTCTCGCGGTTATAGCTGTGAATATTGGCCATATTCGTGGGAACATAGATGCCACCGTATTTATGTGCAGCGGAAAGAGCAAACTTGTGATCGTCCTCGTTAATGGTTCCGCCCACGGCACAAAGGGAATTGTGACAGTTGGTGAGAACATAGGGAACGGGGAAACTGGTCATGCCGGAGGCACGGGCGGTCTGAATGATGCCGACATAGGTGATGTCGTGACTGGTCATGGAATCAAAGCGAAGCTGGAGTTTTTCCATGGTATCGCTCTGGTTATGTGTCTTTAGAATCTGATAGGCAATGGTACCGCAGGCATCCGCTTTGCTGACCGGCCGGCCGGCTTCTTTGGCGGCTGCATTGGGATCCTCATAGATTTTCCCGTTTACAAAGTAGATGCCTGAATCGTATAATTGGATCATACGCAATATACCCCTCTGTTAAGTAAATTGGCCGCACTGCGGCCAGCGTGGTTTATTTTAGACGAATGGACGCAATTTGTAAAGGATATTACCTCAACGAACAACGGAAAGGAAGCGACGAGAATGGAAACAAAGGGTGCAATTTCAAAACTTGGTTTTGGCATGATGCGTCTGCCAAGGCGTGGTGTGTTTATCGACCAGGAAGTGGTCAATGAGATGACGGACCGGTATCTTGAAGCCGGCGGAACGTATTTTGACACTGCGTTCATCTATCCGGGATCTGAGCAAAGCGTGAAGCGGGCGCTGGCAGATCGTCACAATCGGGATGAGTACTATCTTGCCACAAAGCTGAATGCGTTTATTCCGCCGCTTCAGACCATGCAGATGGCGAGAAATCAGCTGGAGACAAGCCTTGAGCGGACGGGTGCGGGGTATTTTGACTTTTACCTGCTTCATTCGCTGATGGACAGCAATATTTCAAAGTATGACCGCATGAAGCTCTGGGACTATGTTCAGGAGGAAAAAGCAAAAGGGAAGATCAGGCATTGCGGCTTTTCGTATCATGCAGGGCCGGAGCGTCTTGATCGGTTACTTGAGGAACATAAGGAAACCGAGTTTGTGCAGCTGCAGATCAACTATGCGGACTGGGAAAGCGGCAATGTCCAGTCACGCATGAATTATGAGGTGGCAAGAAAGCACAATGTTCCCATTGTGATCATGGAACCGGTCAAGGGCGGAAAACTGGCCAATCCCCCGGAGAAGGTCAGGAAGATTTTCAGCTACGTTCATCCAGACTGGTCCTATGCTTCCTGGGCACTTCGCTTCGCGATGTCCCTGGATGGCGTCATGACGGTGCTTTCCGGAATGTCCTCCATGGAGCAGATGGAGGACAATCTCAAAACCATGAAAAGCATGGAGATGGGAGATGCAGAGCGGGCAGCACTGCGGGAGGTGCAGGGCATCCTGGGCGAGAGCCGCATTATTCCCTGTACCGCCTGTAAATAC
>JAFUZM010000342.1 GCA_017476605.1 Clostridia bacterium | reverse complement strand
TCCACGCCATACAGCACCAGCTTCTGCGGACGGGCAACCCGTCCCGATGTAATATTCAGCATGTGTTTCTTCCTCCTTAACGCAGGTAGCAGGACGTGCTCTGTACGCGCTCGGCACCTTCCACCTGAACGCCAGCATCCAGCAGGCGACCAACATTCAGCTTGGAAATCTCCGGTTCCGGCACACGGTAGCAATCATCATGGCCTTCAGTCTTCAGCCAGTGCAGCAGAGCGCTCTTGTCGGTAACCTCGACATGGCTGGTCTTGCGGTAACACAGAGTGGCCACACCGAGATCGGTCTTCTGTCCGCCGCATTCCCGGTCAAGGATGGCGATGAGCTGTTCCTGTTTTCGCTCCATCTGAGCACGGCGGTCATGCAGGCGTTTTTCCTCAGCTTTCATGGCCTGCACGGTGGCTTTAGCATCCAGCGACAGCTTGGCCAGATACTGCAGAATGTCTTCACGCTTCATGGCCAGCGCATTGATCTGGGCGATGATCTCATCCTCATTGGCAGGGATTTCGCCCGTTTCCGGATCAGGCTCCAGCTGATCCAGCAGGGTTTCGATTTGTTGGTTAACCTCGTACAGCTTCATGAGGCACTCTCCTTTCTCTCAGATACGGGCAGGTGTGCATGGGGTGTTGACAGGGACATTCGTCAGGCTCCTGCTGGGTAACAGCGCGGAGGTTTTTCGCCAGCCGGAGCGAGACGATGCTGATGGCGGACAGGACTTCGATCAGCTCCTCATCCGTCGGGGATTGGGGAATCCGGTTCAACATGGACGCTTCCTCCTTTCCAAAGGCGTGTTGGTGTGCCTTACACTGCCCCATAGAAGGAGGAGGGCGGATTGGACGAAGAAATCTGAAAAAAATCTCAGAAGAGTTCATCAATGCTCTCGACGCCGAATTCCCTGCACACCTGACGGGAGGCTTTTTCAAACTGGCTGCGGTAAGTTGTCCGGTTCATTTCCAGCAGCTCCAGTGCCTTCCGCTGGGAAATGTCCTGATCGGTCATCATGGAACCGACAGCCAGCGCGTCCGGGCACAGCTCGGTCAGCCGCGCCAGCAGCTTGTCCAGCGTGATCCTGTCGACGGCAATGGCTTCTGGCGTAAGCTCATCGCTGGGCATCAGATCGCCTTCGCGGTAGGTGTCGCCGTTGGCGTTCTCACGCTCGCGATTCAAAGGCAGGGTGCGACCGTTGCGCTTGAAATCACAAAGCTCACAGTCGCCGTCACACTTCCACAGCAATTTCAGATCGGGCAGGCAACATCTACCAAGCGCCTGCATCTTCTTCTGATGTCGCCAGATCGGGCGACCAAGAGCGAAGTACACTTCTTCGCTGACTTCCTGCGGAGTAATGCGGTAAGGGTTGTTGGGGTCGAGACGGAAACCGAGGAGCCTCTTCTTGTTGTTATCCACGAAATAACCTCCGTTCGGTTGTTCCGAGCGGAGGTCTCCCAGGGCACAGCAAATGGGCGCACCGAAATAAAGCTGCCGATCCTGAGCGAGAGAGACTCCGCTCTTGGGTCGCAGCCGACATTCACGATGTGCCGGTTGCTATATTCAGTTAGCTCTCCATCAAACCCCGTGAAAGCCTGCAGTGCAGCTTGATGGAGAAAATAGCAATTGCTATATATGTTGCAACGTGCTATAATCGGAAGTGGCGTCTTGGATTGTGGTCGCCAACTCCAAGAAAAATGATAGCTGATTTCATATGGACTGTAATCGGGTCAGAATCGGTATGAAATCGGTATAAAATCGGTATACTATTCAGAATGCTACAGGAGGATAGAGGATGCCGAAGACTGGGCAGACGTCAATGGAAGACACACTGTATTTCCTTACATACGCGCATGTTCTGAACGAGTGCTTGCCGGGTCAGACTCAAATCTTCACCGTCAAGCTTTTGCTTGAGTGGATCACGATGTTGCCAGGATCTGAAAATCCTAAAACGAATGAAAGTCTCTTTATCAACAATGACTTTGTTCTTGATTTGGAGCAGCATATACGAGATGTACCACAGTATCTAAAGGACTTTGCTTCCAAAAGCGATGAAGTAAAAGCAAAGGCCAAAGGTCACTTCGAGGATGTTTTAAAAGAAGTTGTCCCAGTGTTTGTAGATACATTGTGCTCCAGGCTGTTAGAACTGAGCAGGAAATCGCATATTGCCGATGTTACGATTAAAGGCTGGGAAGCTATATATAAAAGAGGAGATTATGCACAGTTCCTCTCAGAAGTTTTCCTGTTCGCGCTGCAAGTCAAAGCCCCGATTATTTCCAAGAAAGCAAAAAAAGCTGCGGTAGATGCGCAGCTTGTAAATGATATAGTAAAAGATTCTGATCGCCTTGATGAATTGCTGAACCGGCTGGTATTAACGCCAATAAGGAAACCGCTCCAAATTGCAAAAAATGAGCAGCCGTTCATTATGCCGCTCTATGCTGCTTATGGTAGCATTGATGGAAAAGTATATGCGTCGAAGAGTGAATTGCCTCTTCACCTACAGGAAGATCTGGAAATGAGGCGAGACCAATTTTATTCAGCTGAAACTGTACGTATACAGGGAGCGAAAGCCCTCGGAGCTATCGCTGCACATGAGTATTCCACGCTGGAGAACGAAGTTTTCCATGCCGCATACGATGTTTGCACAGATGAATATAAGAATGGTTTTGTTCGTATGAAAAAAGTGATGATGCACATCGTTTCCATGCCAAGTGGCAAGAGCATTTATTTTAGAACCAAATGGATCGGGCCGGAAGAAAAGCAAGGCATCTGTCATCAGCTGGCAGGAAAAGAGCGTCTGAAGTGGGTGATGCCAGATGAGTGAATCAGTTTTAAATACACCAGAGGAAACTAAATACAGGCTCTTGCTTTTGTTATCGGTGTTTCCTGAGGCTCAGTATGACCAGCAGTGGATTTCAGCGATGGACTTCTTGGCGATATATGGCGCTGACTTCGATTATGACGGGGTAAACATCCACGGTGATAGCTGGATGCGTTTTACAGAATATGCCTTACGCAGCTGGAACGTGCGTGATGCTCTCCATGAGATGGTGATGATGAAATGGCTGACTGTTAAGCCGAGTTCAAGCGGCTACATGTACAGGATTTCCAAAATTGGGCAGGAACGAGCCGCCGAGTTTTCTACTTCTTATGCAGCTCCGTACAAGAAAAATGCTTCAGCCTGTTTTCGAGTGTACGGGAACCGTTCGGGGAAAGAACTGGATGGCATAATAAGAGAGGCTGGGATGAAAATGATGGAACGGAGGAAGGCACATGATTGATTTCTATATTCGAGAACTGTCAGTTACCGGGATTGATGTGCGCCCATCCGTTCTCAAGTTCAAGCGAGGAACGAATATCATCTATGGCAACTCTGATTCTGGTAAAAGCTATGTAGCAGAATGCCTGGACTTTATCTTTGGCGCGAGAACAATGCGATTAAAGGATGATTCAGGCTATAACACAGTCAATGCCATCATTGAAACATCACAAGGGGAAATAACCCTTTCAAGACGTTTTGACATTCGGAAAGGCGCAGTAGAAATCAACTCGACTGATCCGCGTTTCGTGGGATTAAGATGTACCGGAGCGGAAAGAGATGTGCTCGACTCCTTCTGGCTGAGGTTGATCGGAATCAATGAAAACCAAACTATTGTTACAAGTGGGTACTATGCTCATGAGATGTTGACTTGGAATAACATCGAGAAATTCCTTTTGCTCAAAGAAGATCGGATATCCAGCGTAAAATCCGTTATTCCAAAGGACTTTAAGTCCCTATCTGCTCTTCTTTTTCTTCTTACCGGGGATGATTTTGCCAACATGTCTGCCTTAGAGACCGACAAGGATAGATACAAAAGAGCAAAAGGTGCGAAGGAACAAATACGCAAAGAAATGGAAAGCATTTCCCAAAGGCGATTTGCGCTCCTGGAAAAACTGACCTCGGACGGTGTTCAGCAGGTTCAGCAAAACTGGGAAAAGATCATGGAACGCTTAACGTTTGAGGAACAGCAACTTCAGGGATCGATATCGGAGAGCAAGAAGCTCCACAAGGAACTGGATGAAGCGCAGAAGAATCTATCCTCCCTGATGCTACAATCTGAAAATCACAACTTACTGCGCAGCCTTTATGCTGCTCAAGCAAAAAGATTAGCTTTTACGCTGGAAGGACAACTTCTGTCCACCGTACATGGTGATAAGTGTACCTGCCCATTTTGTGGGAAAGAGACAGAATCGGAGAATATCGATTCATCAGCATTGGAAGCTACTCGTGCAGAATTCGAAGATGCAGAAAACGCTATCCATCAGTTTCAATCTGCAAGCGAGGAATTATCTGAACGCATTGATAAACAGCAGGCTTTAGTGGATGATCTACAGAGCAAATGTGATATCTTGGATGCACGAATTTCTGAAACCTATGCGCCGAGTGTTGCTGATTTAAAACGACAGATGTCCAAATACCTGGATTTTATTAGGATACAACACGAAGCAGATCTACTCGGCGTTGATTACGGAACACTTCAAACGGAATACGACTCCTGGGATCAAAAGCCTACTGATGAAGCTGTAAAATATAAACCTAAAGATGAGTACCCTGGTAGCTTCAGAAAAGACATGGGAACTCGAATGGAGGACATGCTGCTTGCCTGCGGACTAAGAAATCTTGAAAACGTTCGTTTTGAAATGCAGACAATGGATATCAGTCTAGAATGGCAGGACAAGGATACATTTGGTGAAGGATACCGGGCTTTTTTGAACACTGTTGTTGCTTTCAGCTTGTTCCATCTCCTTTGCGAGAATGGAAAATATGTGCCGGGATTGCTGATATTGGACTCTCCGATCCAGGCGATGAAACAACCGGATGGAAGCCCATTGACTGGTCTTTTGTTCGACTACATGATTGAAAATAGCAAATGCGGTCAGGTTTTTATCATCGAGAATAAACTGCCAGATAATTATAAAGCAGAGAAAGCAACCGTTTATTCTCTCAGCGACAATGGCTTCTTGCCTGATTTTAAACATCCGATAAAAAAGCGGAGCGATCCGGAGCCTGAGGAGCCACAAAATGGTGATGTCGATCAGGAATGATGCATATTATGTTGTGCTAAGGATTTTCAACACCTAAACGGTTGGCTGTACAGAAAATAGGGAAAGTGCTATAATCGCACAGGAAGGATGAAATCGTTTATGACTTTTGGTGCCGCACTCAAGAAATCCCGCGAGGAAGCTGGGTTGACCCAGACTGAGTTTGCAAAGCTGCTGGGAGTTAGCTTTTCAAGCATAAATCGGTATGAAAATGGCCACCACAAGCCGACGCCAATTGTGCTCAATGCTATAAAGATTTTTTTCAAAAAGAAGGGTATTCCTCTCGTGTACGATCGAGCGGAGGGTTAAGCATAATGGCGACAAAAATAAAGTAAGTCATGCTCTGGAAGAAGCATGTCAGATACTCGCAGTAGTCACTGCGCATGATGAAATGAACCTTCACAAATTGCAGGGAAAAACCAATTGTGGTTAGAGTCTGAAAACTCCTCTGCCTATAGCATGGAAAATCAAAAATCCATACATCTCTTTGATATTAGTTAATTCTAACAATTAGAGAAGGAGTTGCTATAATAACCAACGAAATAGTAGAGTAGCACAATTACCAGGAGGTGATGCTCTTATGACGAAAGAATCGTTTGAATTCGTGGTCTACATGATTCATGCCTGCGCCAGAAAATGGCACACGACACCGGAGAAGGTGTATCAGACGATTGAAGGAGCAGGATGTGTGTCAAAGTTTCTGATTCCCCTGTATGATATTCTCCATACGCAGAGCGTCGACTTTGTGGTGGAGGATATTCAGGAATACCTGACGAATCGAGGTGTTGCATTTTGATCGTCTATCATGGTTCTCTGGATTTCGTGGAAAAGCCGGATGTGCTTCACTCCTATCGTCCGCTCGACTTTGGGAAGGGGTTCTACGTCACCACAAATCTGAAGCAGGCTGAACAGTAGGCAATTCGTAAGAGGCTCATTGTTGGCAAGAGAAAGCCAATCATCAATACCTACCAGATGTCTGAACGATGGCCGACCTTCGGGTAAAGACCTTTGATGAATATCTGATGGAATGGATTGACTTCGTATGCGCCTGCCGTGATGGTGCTGATGTCTATCGGACATATGATCTGATCTGCGGCAACGAGACGAATGACAAAGTCTTCCGAGTTGTGGAGAAGTACCATTCTGGTGACTGGGAACGGGAGCGGGCGCTGAAAGAAATTCGTGCCTATCCGCAGTATGATCAGACAGCGTTCATTGCCCAGAAAGCGATTGATCATCTACTGTCCTTCAGTGGGTACAAGGAGATGTGACCCATGAATGAAGAAACGTTGGAATGGACTTACCGGGAAGAATTGGATGAGAAACTGATCGCATACCTCGCGGAGGTAAAGGGGATTCCTTTGGAAAAGGCCATGGATCTTTACTACCACAGCAGGATTGCTCAGCTGATTGGGGAAGGAGCACAGGGCGTACAGTATCTGGACTACAAGGTTCTGGTGCAGATGATGCTGGAGAATGAGCCTGAGCTGTTCGCTCAATAGTTATTTTGAATACAGGTCTCAAGGGCTGAAAGCCCTGATATTACCTGCATTTAGTTCCCCTGTGCTCCCGGCGTTTTTTGTTTTCTGAAGGATTCTGGAGAAGGCAGTGGGACACATGATTGTGGCGACTGGGAGACTGTGAAATTTCGCTCGAAAGCGTTGAGCTTCTTGATTTTTGGCGTGTTAGGGCTTATACTTGTTCTTAAGATAGGAGGGGTATGCCTACCTATTGCAATATCAGCAGAATGGAGGTCCAAACATGGCTACTTCAACGATTGTAGAAAAGATTCGCGTAAACAATCCAAAGGTTATTGAAGAGTATGTAGCGGCCATGGAATCCGCTGCAACTGCCCCGATAGAAACAAGAAAACCGACTGCCGCAAAGCAGATCACTGACGCTGCAGAGCTTAAGAGAATCATGATGCGCGGCATCGAGAAGTGGGGAAAGAAATGATCATCGGTGTATCAAGCATCCGGGATATGATTTCTGCTGGGCAGGAGGATTTGGTCAAGGCATATATTGACACTTTCTCCTGCTCAGTCACTAAAGAGGATGGGACAGAAGTAACACTGAATCCTGACATCGAGCATTTTCTGAGTGCAAATGCGATCCAATTTGCAAGGATGAAGACGGCGATTACCCATCTTGTCTTTGATGAAGAAGATGCTGCTTTGCTCGGATACTTCACTCTTACGCATAAATCGCTGGATATTCCAGCGGACGGCTTAACCAGAAAAATCAAGGACAAGGTTAAACGGTTTTCAGCTCTGGATGAAAACAACAACACCTATACGGTTTCTGCCTTCCTGCTTGCTCAGTTCAGTAAGAACTACGCGGTAGACGGCGGTACAAGAATTTCCGGTAGCAAGCTCATGGAAATCGTATGGGATCAACTGTCCGAAGTTCAGAGTAAGATTGGCGGAACCATAGTCTACTTGGATTGTGAAGCACATGCCGAACTCATCAAGTTTTACGAAGGAGAGCATTTCACCCTTTTTGGTGAGCGAATCAGCGACGCGGATGGAAAACGATATCTTCAGTATTTGAACTTTGTGTAAAAAGAATGCATTGCAGTCCCCTCCAATCCCCCATCCCATGCCCCCTATTGAGGATTGAGTGGGTTTTAATCATTCAAAAAGTGGGGACGCTGCCGCAAATAGCAACGACCCCTGATTCAATTTGCCGCCTGAAGAGCGGCTTTTGTTTTTTGTCCGGCAATGTCGTCCATCATCAGACCTCTTGCCTGCCGGAGGGCGATGCTCCCAGTCTTTGTCTTGTCCCCGAAAATACCATCTACGGCACTGCAGTCAAAAACCAGCACATTCAGCGTAGACTACAGTGCCTTTACATCATCCCCACGCATATAGGGACTGGTGTGCTTCAGCAGCCCGGTGCCCAGAGGCGAATCATCTGTGATCGGTGCAGGCTGGCTCACCGGAACAGCGGTTGCCACATCGCTGTAATCTATGCCTTACATCTCACTCCAGCCAGTCCATGTGCTGACAGTGCTAGCGAAGACATCGGAGGATGTACCCGTGCTTCCCGTCAGGAACGGTTACTTCATACCAGCTGCTGTTGGCCTTGGTGAGAACCTGCCAAAGGAGCCGTTCTTATAAATTGCCAGCACCTTGTAGCTGGTGCCAGGCTATGAGCTCAGGCGCAGGGTGCCTTTCCGGTTTTCCGCACCGGAGCAGCCCGTATTGCCCCGCCAGACCTCAGTCCGGTTATCATCATCTAGCGCAGTGAAGTTTATGCGGGTGCCATGGCAGCGGCACCAGAGTGCAGAAGATGCAGCCCTCCACCAGCCGCTGCCGTTTTCCAGCTTCATCAATGGGATGAACCCGTGTCAGTTCGAATTCGCTATTCAGGGTCTCGGTCATCTCCGCCGACAGTGGGATCAGGGTGTCGTTGCCATTTGGTGGAGAAGTCGGTGCAGTCAGCAGGCTGACGCAGATCACGGAACATTACCTCCAGAAGGATAAAGAGAAAGCGCCGCCCGTGTGGGGCGACGCTAAAAATACTCTGCCGTAGCAGATTATTAATGATTACAGTGTATAAACGTAAAAAACCCGTGAAACCGGATTCAAATGAAACTGGTTTCACGGGCTGAAAAGCCTTATCCTGCTTGGCGTTTGAGATAGTTTCACCCAATCATCTCTCTTTCCTACGAAGCTACCCCGAGC
>JAFUZM010000341.1 GCA_017476605.1 Clostridia bacterium | reverse complement strand
GCGACAAGAAAATAAGAAACAAGACCGTCTGCTTTTTGCAGACGGTCTTGTTATGCTTAGCTTTTCTGAGCGCGGTAAATCTGACGATTGTCAAGTCCGCGAACCTTTTCACTGAAGGAACCGGGGGTTGTATAGACGATGGCGCTTTCCATCTCGTTGAGCCGTGCATCCAGCGTGTCAATGAGATTGAGAACCTCGGCCTCCGGAATCATGGGCTGTTTGGGACTGCCGTATTCGGCAAGGCCGTGATGCGAGAGAATCATATGCTCAAGAAGAAGCATCTTCTCATGATGAATCCCCAGCGCTTTCCCTTCCTCGGCCACGTTGATGACGCCGCGGACAATGTGCCCGATGAGTTTCCCGTCAAGGGAATAATCCTGCACATATCCGGTTGAGTCTGCATCCATTTCATCAATTTTGGCCAGGTCATGGCAGATGACGCCGGCAATCAGCAGACTGGCATTGAGATGCGGATAAATCGGGAGCAGGGACTGAGCGACGCGGAGCATGGTCAGCGTGTGGTAAAGAAGGCCGCCGCGCTCGGCGTGATGCATCTGCTTTGCGGCGGGATAGTAGAGCAGCGCATCCCCAGCGCGCTTGAGAAGAGCACAGGTGAGCGCGCGGTAGTCGGGATCTTCAATCGTCTCGGCCGAGGTACGGATTTCCGAAAGCATTTGCTTTGCCTCAATAGGGGCGGAGGGGACGAGCTGTGACCAGTCGATGTCCTCCGGGTTCTGTACCTTTTCCATCTTTTCAACGCGCAGCTGCATGCGGCCATTGAATTCATTGCCGGTCGCGCGAATCCGGATGACCGAACCGACCTTGGGGAGCGGATGGCTGCCATCCCACATTTTTCCGTTGATGAGTCCGGAACGATCCGATACATTAATATCAATATAGGTTTTACCTGCAGTCGAGGTCCGGTATTCCGCACTGCGTACGAGGACGTAGCCCTCAAAGCGTTCGGATGACTGGACCTCAGCCAATGTGACGGGAGATGTTTCCATAGTTATCCTTTCAACATGTCATTCATCTTCGGGCAAACGGCTTTTCGCCCGGATGGGTCCCGCACATTGTACAACAAGAAAGGCGAAAGCGCCAATAGACTGGAGAAAGATTTTTGGGAAAAACTCTCAAACAAGGGGGCGAACTGCGTCATAAACCCGACGATACCGTGCATATACCTCGTCATATCGTGAAGCGGCATCCGGGCGAGGCAGGAAGGTTTCCCGCTCCGTGATCATCTGAGCTGCAGCGGCCTCAATCGACGGGAAAACGCCAAGAGCTGTGCCCACAAACATGGCACTGCCGGCGGCACCGGCCTCCGGGGTTTCAAGTGCGGTGACGGGAACACCCAGAATATCCGCTTTCATCTGCAGCCAGACGCGGCTGCGGGCACCACCACCGGTGGCACGCAGCGGTGAAAGAGAGATACCGGATTTGAGGAGATGCTCCTGATTGAGCCGCATCTCATAGCAGACGCCTTCCATCAGGGCGCGATAGATGTCCTGCTCGGTATGGGAAAGGGTGAGCCCCAGAATGGCGCCACGGCTTCCGCCATCCATGTACGGTGTGGCGGCGCCGGCAAAATGAGGAAGGACGAGAAGACCGGTGGGCTGTCCATCCGGAGCGCCCTCCAGCAGATCATAGACGCTCTTGCCCACGGCTTTGGCCTCGGCACTGGCATAGCCGGCAAGCTGGGTTGTAAACCAGCGGATCAGGGCGCCGCCGGTGTAGGAAAAGGCATAGGTGACATACTGGCCGTTCAGGAACGGGACGATGCAGTAATTGTTTTTCGCCATTCCGGCTTCATCATAGGCGGAGAAGACCGGGGTGAGACATTCCACGGTTCCGGCACCATCCACCGTATACTCCGCATCCAGCACCCCGCTGCCGACCGCGGCGGCTACCTGATCGTGGCTGATGCTGACAATGACGGTATCCCGGGGGAGACCGAGATCTCCGGCAAGGGCCGGATGAATCCGGCCTGCAGCCGTTCCGGTGGGTACCGGCGTTGAGAGCAACCCGGCATTGATGCCCGCTGCGTCAAGCATGTCCTGGGACCAGGTGAGGGAGTGAATGTCAAAGGCCATGGTTCTGGCAGCCAGGGAATAGTCGATCTGCCAGTTTCCGGTAAGCGTGCCGACGATATAGTCCTCCATGAGGCAGATACGGGCGGTCTTCTCAAACACCTCCGGCATATGCGACTTCACATACATGAGCTTTGGAAGAGAATACATGGGCGACGGAGCAACACCTGTGATATGGATGATTCGCTCTTCACCGAGCAGTCCAGAAAGCAGGGCTGTTTCCTCACTGCCCCTGGGATCGGTATAGAGCATGGCGGGGAGCAGCGGGTTTCCATGCCTGTCAAGGAGGACAAAGGTTTCACCAAAGCTGGTGATGCCAATGCCGGCAATGCCCGGGAAGCGCTTTGCAGCCTCTGAGATTACGGAGAAGACGGCCTCACGGAGGAGAACGGGATCAATTTCATGCGCACTGCTGGTGCGCTCTGCCGGATATTCCCGGGAGGCAGACCCCAAATAGGTGCCGCTTGGGTCAAAAATTGAGATTTTACAGCTGGTGGTGCCAATGTCAAGACCAGCCAGCAGTTTTGTATCAGCCATCGATATTCACCACGTCATACCCAAGATAGATGTTGAACGCTTCCTCAAGAACGGATTTCATATGACCGTACCCGATGGAGGTATGATGCTTGAAACCGCCACGGGCCAGACGGATCAGCTTGTTCTGGAGATCCGGAATCTCGGCAACACCGGCGCAGCCGAAGTAGCCGTCCTCAATGACGTCCTCCGTAAAGCGTCCCTCACTGACGTAGAGGATGAGGCGCCCATCCTTTGTCTGGCAGTTGGAAATGGTAATGGGCATGGCCTTGATGCGTCCCTCATTGGTTCCCCAGCCGCTTCCCGGATCACCCTTGGCGAACATCTTATGCTCCGTTACGGTGCCGGTGCCGGTCATGAGGCTCTGCGCGACGGGGCCGCAGTGGAAGAGGATGACCTTGTTTTCCTCATCCCCATAATTGTTGTTCCAGTCAAGAACCGCGGTGGGGATCTCGCTGGCGAGGTTCATGGCGCGCATGGTAATGGCGCTGCAAAGGTCGATTTCACAGGAGGCGACGATGCCGCGGTCATTGAGCTCGCTGAGGAGAACGCAGGGGCAGACCCGCAGGATGGTTTCCATCTCATTCCAGCAGCGCAGGGTCAGCGCGTCCAGATGGTATTCCTTAATGTAGTGGTCGATGCATACGGAGATCTTGGCCAGCGTATGCATATTGGTCTCAGGAACGCCGGAGCAGTTGGTATAGGAGGAGAGCCGGTCGATCTTTGCGATGACCTCCGGATCGGTATCGCTCATTTTCTGTACATTAAAGACCAGCTCGGAGAGGTCGAAGCTTTCTACGGTGATGCCGTATTTCTGAAGGGCGATTTCATCAAAACGGGTGGTCTTGAATGCGGTGGTCCGGGCACCGATGCAGCCAACGGTAAAGCGACGCATGCCGTTGACCACACGACAAACAGCGGCAAAGTCTCTCAGGTTTTCTGCAAAAACCGGACTGAGGGGATGGACGACGTGGGGTTTCATGACGGTAAAGGGAATGCCATACTGCGTGAACACGTCGGTCACGGAGAACTTTCCACAGTACGCATCACGGCGATACTTGAAATCCATCTTTCCGATTTCGTCCGGATAGGCCTGCATGAGAATGGGAACACCGGCATCCCGCAGCGCCTCGGCGGCACCGTTCTCATCGACAAAGATCGGCATGGAGAAGATGACACCGTCATATTCTCCGGCGTGGGATTTGAGCCAGTTGGCATACAGCCGGCCCTCGTCCCGGGTCTCAACAGCACCATAGCGGGTGAGATCCGCATCCATGATGATGTAATCATAGCCGGCATCCGTCACGGCTTTGACCATATCATCCCGGGCACCCAGGATGAGTTCGCCCGGCATGAAGCCGCGGTTTCCGAAACAAAGAGCAAAGGTCATTTTCTTCATTATTTATTCCTCCTTAACGATCTTCTCAAATGGATTCAAAGGAAAAGGTGAGACTGGTGTTGATGAAGGCCCCCGGGGCAAGGACAGGAAGGGTTCCGTTTTCCCGTTCCTGCTTTCTTCCCATGATATAGCAGTTGGTGGGCTCAAGCCCGCAGACATAATCTCCGCTGGCCATGCTGCGCCAGTGGGCCAGAATGGGCAGCGTATCTGACCAGGTCATCTTCATCCGGACGCCGAGGGACGGATTGGCAATGGCGGCCTCTGCCTGCATGTTCTCATGGAAGAAGACGCGTTCCTCCTCGCCGGGAACGGGGGCATCAAAGGTAAGCTCCCGCCCGAGTCCTGTTGCTGCAAATGGCGTACGGGGTGTGGCTTTCCGCTCCGGATCCAGTTCAAGATGAGCCTGATCACTCACAAGCGGCCAGCCGAAATTGCAGTGATAGAGAAGGGCATATTCCTGCTCCATCGGGGTTTCGTTTCTGATCGAGTCATACACACAAATGCTGGAACCGTTTTT
>JAFUZM010000340.1 GCA_017476605.1 Clostridia bacterium | reverse complement strand
ATGTCCTCCATGGAGCAGATGGAGGACAATCTCAAAACCATGAAAAGCATGGAGATGGGAGATGCAGAGCGGGCAGCACTGCGGGAGGTGCAGGGCATCCTGGGCGAGAGCCGCATTATTCCCTGTACCGCCTGTAAATACTGCAGCGGATGTCCCAAGGAGATCAATATTCCCGGGATCTTTGAGGCCATGAACATGCAGCTTGGGGATGGACGCATGGAGGCAGCCAGAGCCTGCTATGCCGAAAATGCCGGGGAACACGGAGCAGATACCTGCATTGCCTGCCATAAATGCGAAAGCGCCTGTCCGCAGCATATCAACATTTCGGAGCACATGAGGACGGCGGCACGCATGTTTGAAACAGCGGCAGAGAGCTGAAAGCGGCTGAGTGCTCCTTGATGCGGATGAGAAAACGCATATACGGGTTTGGCCTCATCTCTTTGAGATGGGGCCAAATTCCTGATTGACCAGTGACTTGTCAGGAAAGAGATTTGGCGCTATAATGTAAAAGGTGAAAAAGCGTCACGACTTTTTCGTTGTGGCTTAGCTAGATTTGTTCATCGGCTGTGCCGCTGAACACAAAGGAGATGCAAACGGTGACCATACCGGAGCGGCTTTCCGCATTCCGTGAGGAAATGCGGAAAAAAGAGATTGACATCATGCTTGTTTTGACAGCGGATCCCCATCACTCGGAGTATCTGTCGGAACATGATAAAACCAGAGTGTGGCTGAGCGGATTTACGGGCTCGGCGGGAACGCTGGTGATTTCGGAGAAGGAAGCGGTCCTCTTTACAGATGGCCGGTACTTTATTCAGGCGGAACATCAGCTTAAGGGATCCGGCATTTCCCTGATGCGCATGCGCGTCCCTGGGGTACCTACGCTTGAAGAATATGTGGCCGAACGGGCAGAAAATGCCAGAATCGGCGTTGACTTTGCGATGCTTGACGCCAAGAGTGGTGCGGAGTACAGCAAGCTTTGGAAGACAGAACTGGTGGACAGCGGGGACATGTTCGATATCTGGACGGATCGTCCGGCACTCCCCAATAGCCTTGCCAATTGGATGCCGGTTGAGATCGCCGGAGAATCCGTACATGAGAAGCTCACGCGAATTCGGGCGAAGATGCAGGAAGCGTCTGCGGATGCCCATGTCCTGTCTGTACTGGATGACATTGCCTGGACGCTGAACATTCGCGGGAACGACATTAAGAATACACCCGTCACGATTTCCTACCTTTATGTCGACAGGCAGACGGCACTCTGGTTTGTCGATGGGGGCAAGGTGAGCGAGGAGCTCGCTGGCCGGCTCTTAGCGGAGGGCGTTGAGATTCGGGAGTATGGGGACTTTTTCCCATTCCTTGAGGGATACAGGCGGGATGCCCGCATCCTTGTGGAGATGGCGAAAACGTCGCTCAAGGTTACCGCAGCGCTGGATGGCTGCGAGCTCATTGATGGCGCGAACCCGTCCTACCTGATGAAGTGCATCAAGAATGAGACGGAGATCCGTGGCCTGATCCGGGCACATGAGCAGGATGGCGTTGCAGTCACGAGGTTCATGTACTGGCTCAAGCACCATGAGGGCCCGCTTGGCGAGATTGAGGCAGAGGAGAAGCTTGAAGGGTTCCGGAAGGAACAGCCGGAGTATCTATCCCCCAGCTTTGATACCATCTGTGCCTATGGAAAAAATGCGGCCATGATGCATTACAAGGCAATGCCGGGCGTGGATGCGGCCATAGAAAAGCGTGGTTTTCTCCTGATCGACTCCGGCGGACAGTATGTAAGCGGGACCACGGATATCACAAGGACCTTTGCTATGGGTCCCCTGAGCGACGTGCAGCGGATGCATTTTACAGCCGTTCTGCGTTCGGTGATCCGTCTGGCCAGCGCACACTTCCTTTCTGGAATGGCCGGAAAGGGACTGGATGTCCTGGCGAGAGGGCCCATCTGGGATCTTGGCATTGATTACCGCTGCGGAACGGGACACGGTGTCGGATTCCGGCTTGGCGTCCATGAGGGACCGAATTCGTTCCGGTGGCATTCAAGCCCGCTCAAAATGGAGGAGACGGTCATTCAGCCGGGGATGGTGACCACGGATGAACCGGGCATTTACCTTGAGGAACAGTATGGCATTCGGACGGAAAACGAATTGCTGTGCAAGGTGCGCGAGGAAAATGAGTACGGGACATTCCTTGAGTTTGAAACCGTTACCTATGTGCCGGTGGATCTGGATGCTGTGGTACCTGAGCAGATGAGTCAGGAGGAGAGAAACTGGCTGAATCAGTATCATGCCGAGGTGTATCGGCGGATGCTTCCGCATATGGCAGACGACAATGAAAAAGAATGGCTGAAGTATGCAACACGGGCGATCTGATCGTTCCACGCATGCGTTTTCGCAGGAGCTTTGAAAGGATTTCCTGCGTGCATTTCTCCGGCAGCGGAGGCAGACAGGAGGACATACGAATGAAATTGATTATTGCAATCGTGCAGGACGAGGATGCCGGTCATCTGGTGACCGCACTGATGGAAGAAGGATTTGGAGTAACAAAACTGGCAACGACAGGCGGATTTCTGCGTTCCGGCAATACGACACTGATCAGCGGTGTCGAGGATCATCTGCTTGACAAGGCCATTGGGACGATCAAGAAGATCTGCCACAGCCATGAGCAGGTGACCACGACGGCAGCGACGCCTGTGGGAACATCTGGCGTCGGAGACAGCTTTGTTCCGTATCCGGTACGGGTGACCGTCGGCGGGGCGACCATCTTTGTGCTGGATGTAGATCGGTTTATCAAGGTGTAAAATGGGACTTGCCTTTTCGGATTTTGAGGGACAGTCGGTCCACATTGGGCGGCTTCAGGAGGAATTCGGGAGCCGGACCTTTACCCATGCCTATCTGTTCATCGGACCTGCCGGGACAGGAAAGCGGAGCGTTGCGCGGCTCTGTGCACAGGCGGCGCTCTGTCGTGGGGAACAAAAGCCCTGCGGAGTCTGTGGACCCTGTAAAAGGGTCCTGGCAGAGACACATCCGGATTTTCACATCATGACGCCGGCAGACGGAAAACGGGAAATTTCCGTGGGACAGATGCGTGAGCTGATTCACGAGGCTGAGGTGCATTCCTTTGAGGATGGTGTCAAGGTCTTCTTCATTCCCGAGGCAGAGAAAATGAATACAGCAGCGCAGAATGCGCTCCTCAAGACGCTGGAGGAACCGACGAGTCAGACGGTCTTTATTCTTTGTACCGTTCATGCCTCTGCACTTCTTCCGACGATTGTTTCGCGCTGCCGGGTGATTCGCTTCCATCCGCTTACGCAGGAACAGACGGAAAACAGGCTTCGCGCCCTGGGCATGGAGGAAAGTCAGATTGCCATCCGGGCGCAGATGGCAGAGGGATGCGTAGGGCAGGCGCTGGCGCTTGAAAAGGAAACCATCTCACTCAGAAATACGCTTGCGGAGCAGTTTTTCTCTGTGCATACGTATTCGGATATGGTCTCCGTTGTCAATACCTATAAGGACGACAAGGAGAACCGGCAGAAGATTCTGGATCTGCTTGAGGATATCGTCCGGGAAATTCTTTGCGTGCAGGCAGGTGTACGCAGCGCGGTTGTGCTCCCCGGAGAGGCGGAGCGATATGCAGGGACTGTCCCTGCCCAGGGCGGTTTGGCTCTGCAGGAAAAAATCATTGAAGCGAAAAAAATGATCAAGAGCAATGTGAGCTACCAGTCGGCACTGGAACTCATCCTGATCAAAATTTCGGAGGAATACAGTCGATGGCCATGGTAGTCAAGGTGCGGTTTCGCCGTGCCAGCAAATTATATGACTTTGATACAAATGGGCTGGATGTCAGCACCGGTACATATATCGTTACGGAAACCATTCGGGGCATTGAAATCGGCGAATGCATGAGTGAGGTCAGTGAGGTTTCCGACACTCAGGTCCCTGTTCCCCTTAAGCCCATTCATCGCATAGCAACCGAGGAGGATCTCAGAATTCAGTCGGAGAATGAGGAAAAGGAAAAGACGGCGTTTGAAATTGCGGATAAGAAGATCCAGGAGCTGAAACTTGACATGAAACTGGTGGATGTCGAGTATGCCTTTGATCGCTCCAAGATCACGTTTAACTTTACGGCAGATGGCCGGGTGGATTTCCGCAACCTGGTCAAGAATCTGGCGAGCGTGTTCAAGACGCGGATCGAGCTGCGGCAGATCGGCGTTCGGGATGAGGCGAAAATGCTGGGCGGCCTTGGCCCCTGCGGGCGGCCAATCTGCTGCCGGCAGTTTTTGACGGCATTCCAGCCGGTTTCCATCAAGATGGCAAAGGAACAGAACCTCTCGCTCAATCCCACAAAGATTTCCGGAATCTGTGATCGTCTCATGTGCTGCCTCAAATATGAACAGGATCATTATGAGACCACCAGAAAGAAGATGCCCAAGGTCGGAAAGGAAATTAAAACGCCGGAGGGCTTTGGAACCGTTACGGCGGTCAATGTGCTCTCAGAGCAGCTGACCGTTCGTCTTCCCGTTGGGGATTCCTTTGAAAACCGCGTGTATACCTTTGAGGAGCACGAGGAGGATGGGGAAGTATATACCACGCTCATCCCACTCACACCAAAGCGGGACGAGACATTCCTTGGCAGCACAAAATCAGGCGAATCCTCTTCTTTTACCTATGTATCCGAACCGGAACCGCAAAGGCAGACAGATGCGGGAAAGAACGAGGAAGGGTCAAAATCTGCGGGGAAAAAGGGACATCGAAACAGTGGACGCAGGAAACCAAGACCTGCAGAGGACGCTGAGGATGCCGAAACCTTTGTCAAGATTCCGAAAGCACAGGAGGAACGGCCAAGGAAGAAGCACAGAGGTGGCGGACGGAATCACCGTCGGGGCGGCGACAGGAAGAAGAGCGGCGATGCTTCGCAGGCTCCGCGTGAGTAATCTTTACAGCGTGTGAATCGGATACCGAATTCAGGTCCAGAGGAACGCAGTTCTGGAGCGGATTCGGTATTTTTTGTTGAAGAGAAAAGGACCGGAAATCTGCTTGATTTCCGGTCCCGGGATTATGTGTCCTGTTTTGAGGTGGATTCGAAATATCTGCGACCGGCAATTCGGGAGGCTGCGTCGCGTTTTTCGTTGATGGCGTCATAATGATCCAGCAGTAACTCAACAATGATGGGGGAGAGGGCTCCCTGCGTAACATTGTCTTTAAGGACGCGGATCACCTGATCCTTATCCATGCCCTTGCGGTAGGGACGCTCCTCAGCAACGGCGGAGAAGATATCGGCGCAGGCCATGATCCGGCTGCCAAGAGGAAGCTGATCTGCAGTCAAATGAAAGGGATAGCCCTTGCCGTTCAGCTTTTCATGATGATAACCGGCCCACTGGGAGATCTGTTCAAATCCCTTGATGTCCTTCAGGAACATGGTGGTATAGTAGGTATGTTCCTTCATGACATTGAATTCCTCATCCGTCAGTTTTCCCGGCTTTTCAAGAATTTCTTTTGGAATCCTGAGCTTTCCGATGTCGTGCAGGTTTCCGGCAATGCGCATCATGAGCTGCTCGGAGCTGGACATTCCGGTGATCTTTGCCAGCTCCTCAGCAGAAGCGGCAACACCGGCGGAATGCATTGCGGTAAACGGGCTGCGAAAGTCAATGATGAGGGACATGATTTCTGTCATGGAAAGCGTCTCCTCAAGAGACAGGGGATTGCTGGCAGGAAGGAAGTCGAGGAACGCATTTGGACGGAGGACAAGGTCCATCCAGAAGGATTCCTGCCGCGCAACCTCAAGGAAGGCATTGGTAACATCCGGGTGGAATTCACTTTTCCGTGCCTCTATGCGTTCCCGAATCGTCGCGGCCTGATTGAGAATGGTAATCCCCGGCTGAATGCAAAGTGAAACCTTATCTGCAAGATGGATGATCTGTGCAAAGTAAAGGACTTCCTTGACGGCTGAGAACAGGCGCAGCGAAACCGGATAGGAACTCTGGCAGCATCTCACAATGGGTGCCAGCTTCCGGGTCTGAGGAAGAATCTGCAGAAAAGCACCGCTGTTTTTTGCCAGAAGGTGCGGGTCATTTTCGAGCTCCACCAGGGAAAGATTGCTTCCCATCAGGACAGATCCTACGTCATGGAGGAGGGCACCGAATACGATTCTTCTGACCGTCTGATCCGGAAGATCCAGTTGCTTTGCAATGCGGTAGGAAAGATAGGCAACCTGCTCATGATGATATTGAACCTCAAGGGAAATGAGGTCCATCGCATGGACAAAGCCCTGCAAAAGGTCACGCAGATCGGTAAAGGATGGATTCATTTGGGGGCTCCTTTGTCGTAAAGATGATAAGGCATTATACCACAGAGTTCTGCCAAGTTCGATAACCTCGGACAGTTTTGAATACAGATGTTTTGTTTTTCCTGGGAAAGCAAACGGAAAGGAGGTAAATGGTGAAGCGACTGATGATCCTTTTCCTGCTCTTCATGCTTGCTGCCGCTATCGCCTCTGCGGATCTCAGCATTCATTTTCTGGATGTGGGGCAGGGGGATGCCGTCATATGCACCTGCGACGGTAAGGTGATGATGATTGACGGCGGCAGACCGGAGAGCAGCCAGATGATCTACAGCTATCTCAGGGATCTGGGCATAGAGAAAATTGACATTATGGTGCTGACGCATCCGCACAGTGATCATGTGGGCGGCCTCTCAGCGGCACTTTCTTCCTGTGACACTGGGATCATTTATACGCCGATCTACTACTATAACGATCCGGCCTTTCTGCGTTTTCGAGATATGGCAGCTGAGCGCAATCTGCCCTTTGTGATGCCACTGTCGGGAACATCCTTTTCCTTTGGAGATGCCAGGGTGACGGTGCTGGCGCCATATAAGCTCTTTGGCGACACAAACGATAACTCTCTGGTGTTGCGCATTGCCTATGGCACTCACACCTTCCTATTTACCGGGGATGCAGAGGTTCCCGAGGAGCAGGAGATCCTGGGATCAGGGGCGGAGATTGCGTCAACGGTTCTCAAGGTGGGACATCATGGAAGCGGCAGCTCCAGCAGTGAGGCTTTCCTGAAGGCCGTGCATCCGAAAATCGCACTCATTGGCGTGGGACCAGGGAATACCTATGGGCATCCCGCGCTTGACGTGCTCAGTCGGCTACGTGACCTTGGGAGTGAGATTTATCGGACGGATCTGCATGGGACGGTGATTCTCACCAGTGATGGGAAGAAACTTGAAATCACGACGGAGAGACAGCCGACCGGCGAGGAGGACGTCTATACCCTCAGCTGGGCGATGCTCACAGGTGCAGCGGAGGAGGAGCATCCGCCGGCAGAGTACTATGTGGGAAATGTCAAATCTCAGAAGTTTCATCTTCCGGAGTGTGAGGGTGCACTCAAGATGAGCGAGAAAAACAAGATGGTCTTTGACACACGGGAGGAAGCGATTGCCGCAGGCTACCAGCCCTGTGGAACCTGTCATCCATAGCCTCCATGCATATGGATGCTGATTTGAGCTGTGCGATGATCATCTGCACTGCGCCGGAGCATGCCTGCAAGAAGGCCACATGCTGACCACGTTCGGGAATGAACGAATCGCAGAGGAGTGCAGTCCTGACATATCTTCGCATCCAGAGTCAGGAAGAACAGAAAGAATCCTGTTAGAATTGATCACGACAGGAGGGATTGGATTTGGACTGGATCAAGGGCATACAGAGAGCCATAGACTATACGGAGGCACATCTGACAGAAGACATCGACTATGATGCGGTGGCGAAGGAGGCTTATTCGTCCTCGTTTCACTTTCAGAGAGTATTCAGTATTTTGTGCGGTTTTACTCTTGGCGATTATATCCGCATGAGGCGGCTTTCACTGGCGGCAGATGAACTTGCCCGCAGCGATGCAAAAGTCATTGACATTGCGCTCAAGTACGGATATGAAACGCCGGAGAGTTTTTCCCGTGCCTTTTCGCGTTTCCATGGAATTACGCCGACGGAAGCACGGAATGGCGGAACGATCAAATCCTTCTCCAGACTGTCTGTAAAACTCATTCTGACAGGAGGAAATGAAATGGACTATCGAATTGTGAAGCCGGGGGCAATCAAGGTCATCTGCAAGAGAGTACGCGTGCATAAACCGGAGACCGGTGCAGGGACTCCGGACATCACGAACTTTTGGACCCGGTGCGGTCAGGACGGGACGATGCAGAAGATTTGCGGCTATATTCCAGAAAAGCCGATCCTGGCCGGCCTTCTTGGAATCTGCTTCTCTCTTGAAACGGATGGAGACCTGTTCCCGTATGGCATTGGTTCTGAATATAATGGAGCACCAGTGGATGCGGAACTGGAGGTGGTTGAGCTTCCTGAGTTCACCTACGCAGTATTTCCGTTCAAGGGCAAAATGCCCGAAACCTTCATTGAAACATACCGGAGGATCGTGAGCGAGTTCTTCCCGAGCAGTGATCGCTACGAATATGCCGGAGGTGTTGAATTCGAGGTGTATCCCTCGGATAAAACAGATGATCCGAACTATTCCGGTGAAATCTGGATCGCCGTAAACGAGAAACAATTCTGAGCAGCTTTGAAACGCTCCCTATCATCGACTTTTGACGATGACAGAGAGCGTTCTTTATGTCTAAATCAGTTCATAGATGAGATGGAAGTCTACTTTCTTTTTTTAAAGATTAAAATTAAAAACGGTGTTTTCGTTGATATTTTTTAAAAACAGGTCTATAATAGTCTCGAAAAGAAAATAAAAACAAAAAATCTGTTTTTATTAGAAAGGATAGAAGGCGATGAAACTGCTTAGTATTTCGGCCAAAGGATTGCCACTTTTCAATGAAGAACTATGTCTCTCTTTTTATGCCGGACAGCGTGTAAGTGAAGTGGACAAAGATCATTTGCATCTTCTGCGCAGTGACTCCAGGTTCTATCTGAACAATGTTCATGCATTGATTGGTATTAATGCGTCAGGCAAAACCTCTGTTTTAAAGGTTATTCTGCTTGCGTTGAATCTGCTGAATAATGAGCCGATCAATCATATGGAAACGAGAGATATTTTGGGGCAAGCAGAGAAGATCACACTAAATGTATGCTTTTACTCTGACTGCGATGAGGTTTGCCGATTGCAGACGGTCATTGTTTCCTCCCAGGATCATACCGGGGGAATGAAATATGCTATCAAAGAAGAAACTCTGTGGACAAAGCCGGCTTCTTCTGTGACGACAAAAAAGAGACTGCTGGATTTTGATGGGATTGCGCCAGTAGCCATACGAAGCAGTGACGAAGCATTTCTTCCCGACGATATCAGTATCATCATTGCGTACAATAAGCAGCACCAGCAGCATATCCTGATATGTGATCTTCTATCCCTGACCAATATAAATATATTGCCTGTTTCTGATGACATTCCACCTGACATTGTGGCTTTCCTTGACCCGACAGTGGAAAACCTTTCCTTTGCACGAGAAGATAAAAAGGTTACTGTTCATCTGAAATTCAAAGGAAAGCCAGAAATCGTTCTTGCCGATCCAGCAGAACTTAATCAGTATCTTTCCTCTGGTACGGTTAAAGGGATCGTCACTTTTTCATTAGCCATTCGTGTTTTGAAATCAGGCGGTTATCTGGTCATTGACGAGTTGGAAAACCATTTCAACAAAGAGATCGTTGCGACGCTCATTCGTTTTTTCATGGACGCCGGAATGAATCGGACTGGTGGCACGTTGATTTTCACGACACACTACCCGGAATTGCTGGATGAGTTTGAGCGGAACGACTGTATTTCCATCATCCGCAATCGAGATGGTGGGATTACTGTCAACAACCTGACTGATATTCTTAAGAGAAATGACATTAAAAAGAGTGATGCTTATCTGAGTGGCTTCATAGAAGGAACGGTTCCCAACTACGAAGCCTATACGAGCCTGAAAAAAAGCATCCGTCTTGCACTCCAAAATGGGGCAGACGGATGAATGATGAGGCTTGTATTGCAGAAGAGGTGGAAGAAATGATTATCATTGCTGATATTTGATCGGGAAGAAATGCGACTTGGTTCTTGGCATCACCGTGGATTATTGTTCCTTCCGCTCAATCAGGAAGCGGTCAAAGTCTGCAGGCGGCACGGGCTTTGAGAAGTAGTAGCCCTGTACCAGGTCACAGCCCATGTCTTTCAGTGCCAGGCACTGCTCCTCGGTCTCTACGCCCTCGGCCACGACGGGCACGTGCAGATAGGAGGCGATGTCGAGGATCAGCCGGATCATGCGCACATCCCGATTTTCTCCGAAGGCGCTGCGTACAAAGCTCATGTCGAGCTTGAGTGCGTCAATGGGCAGATGGGACAGCATGCCAAGGGAGGAGTATCCGGTTCCGAAGTCATCCATTTCAATTCTAAAGCCTTCGCCATTTCCGCGAAGCTCCTTGGCGACGGCAATGACCTGATCGGAATCACCGGTGTAAGCGGATTCCGTGATCTCCAGATAAAGGTCATTGGCACTGAGTCCGTTTTCCTCAAGAATCCCATCAAGGATGCTCTTCAGATTGGGCGTCAGCATGTCGATGCGGGATACGTTCACGGAAACCGGAACGGAGTAGCCAAGGCGATCCTTCCAGTCCCGAATCCTTGCCGCAGCTTCCCGCCACACGAATTGATCAAGATCCAAAATGAGGTGATTTTCCTCCAGCAGAGGGATGAAAAGCGCGGGGCTGATCATGCCCAGTTCAGGATGATCCCAGCGCACCAGGGCTTCTGCACTGGCGAGCACGGGCTTATCCGGACGGATGTCGAACTTGGGCTGAAAGTACACTTTGAAGCGACCATTTTTGAGGGAAGGCTTGAAGTCCTCAAGCAGACGTGCCCTGTGCAGCTCAGCTTCGTGCATTTCATTGCTGTAGATCCCGACAGACTTCAGGTAACTGCTCTTCACGGTGTTCGCAGCGGTCTTGGCGTAGTCAAAGCGCCGCTCGATTTCAAGCGTCTTGTCTACATTGGCATAGACGCCGATACGAAGCCGAACCCGATTCTCGGAAACATCCTCGCCTGTGAGACCGTCGGATGCCTTGTCGAGAATGGCTTCATAGTCCTCTCTGTGGGGACAATAGATGAGGAAGGTGTCTGCCCCGCGGCGGCAGCCAACGCCCCCAACCTCGCGGGAGATCTGACGGATTCTTGCACCGATCCGGGCCAGCACGGCGTCGCAGTATTGCTTGCCATAGCGTTCGTTGAGCACATGGAAGTGATTGACATCAAGGACGACAGCATCCATAGGCATTTCGCTGTAATGCTGGTCGTACATCCGGACGTACCGGAGGAAGTAGTCGAGATTGAAAAGATTGGTGAGGCTGTCACGCTCGGTTGTCTCGATGATGTTGCGCTTCTCGGAAAGCTCGATGCACCGGTTTACACGCGCCCTTACGATCTCCTTGGTGGGGTAGGGCTTGGGAATATAGTCCATTGCGCCATATTTGAGGCATTCGACCTCGGCGCTTTGATCCGCGGTCATGACGATCACGGGGATATCCTTAAGCTCCTTTTCCTCTTTCATCACCTTCAGGACTTCCATGCCGCTGAGCCTTGGCATCTGAAGATCCAGCAGGACGATGGCCAAATCCTCATGATGTGTCTTGATTGCCTCAAGGGCTTCGATGCCATCCGATGCATAGAGAACCTCAAAACCGTCTGAGAGCATGTTGGCAAGAATCCTCTGGTTGATCGGTTCATCCTCAACAATAAGAATGTGCCGTTTGACCTGCAGAATTTCCGGACTTTCCTCTTTGGCAAAGGCAGGTGTGGATATGGCTTCAAAGTTGTCCCGTGTCACCGCACCCATACTTTTGAGCAGTTGCTTTTCCTCATACATCAGGGAATCGGCACGCTCAAACACATCGTGGAAGCTGGTGTCCTTATCCGGCTGGAAATCGGACAGGCCGCCTGAAATGACCACGTCCTCGGTGCTGATGTGACTCACGGAGCGATCATGAAGGGCCAGTAACAGTTCTTTTCGGATGAGGTAATCCCGTCTGGTCAGGATGACGACGAATTCGTCGCCACCGGTCCGATAAACCGGGCTGTGCTGAAAGATGTCACAGATCATCCGGCTGGCTTTGAGAATGTACTCATCACCGGCCTTATGGCCAAGGGTATCGTTGATCTTCTTTAGTCCGTTCACGTCGCAGACGACGATGGCGAATCCCTCCGCTGTCTTCTCTGCGATTTTCGCATCATAGTCCTTTTCACTCAGCAGGAAGGCATGCTTGCTTTTCACGCCGGTCATGGGGTCGGTAAAGGCAACGGTGCGGGCCTGGTCACGTTCAGCATTTGCCTTCTGCTCCCATTTCTTCTGAGAAAAGTAGTTGATGAACATTGCGCCAAGGGACAGAATGAAGAGCACGGCAATGATGACGACGCTGGCATTATCCGCATTATGGAGGCGCTGACGCTGAGCTTCAAGGAACGTCAGATGCTCCTCTACGCAGGCTTCCTGCCCGGTGAGGACGTGGAAATACTGGTGGATGGTATCAACCACCTGGTCCTGCCGGTACTCGCTGAGACGTCCTACCCAGGTCAGTGTCACCAGCATGATAAAGCCCAGAAGGGCGATCCAGACGATGATGGCTTTACCAAAGTTTCGGGCATGATCCTTTTGGATGACATGATTGAAAAACACCAGACCGAAAAAGGACCACACGGACATGAGCACGTAGGTTTCTGTCGCAATCGTGCGATCAGAGAAGAGCGTCGGGAACAGCAGCAATACTGAGAAGACGACCAGGATGGCCAGACAGATACCGCTGAGCAGGCGCTCTTTTTTAAGGCCTTCCTGGGTAGCAGCCTTGAAGACTGCGGCAGAGGCGAAGCCATAGAGGATGGCCGCACCGATTGTGGTGGTGTCGACGATCCAGCCGATGGGCGTCCTGCCCAGGAAGGGGATCGGCAGCGATATGAGCAGTATCAGCAGAATGGTGTTGACCGGGATCTGCCGATCATTAAGCTTTGAGAAGCGTTCGGGCAGGATGACGTCCTGAGCAACGGCGTAACACAGACGGCTGACGGTACGCAGCATGCCGATCAGGCTGGTGAGCACCAGTGCCAGCAGAGAGGCCATCAGGAGGTAGACGCCGGTATCGCCAAGGTAGTAATGTGCGGCATAGAAGGCAGGCAGCCCTGCAATGCCATCAAATTCATCCAGGCGGCTGATGTAATCAAGCCAGCTGGTGCAGCCCTCGGGATAGACCGAGGTGCTCATCAGTATGATAAAGATGTAAAGAGCAGTGGTGACAAGCAGGGAAAGCACCAGGACCCGGAACATACTGCTGTGCTTAAATTTATACTCAGCGGCGGAATGGGAAACGCTCTCAAAGCCGATAAATGCCCAGGGAGAAATAAAGGCAATGCGCATAACCTGCCGGAGGGCGCTTTTGTCCGGAATAAAGGTGGGTTCCATCGTCATTCCTGAGGAGCGGTGTCCAAGCATTGCTGCGATAAAACAGATCGTAATCCCAATGGTAAAGACCAGGGCGAGAACTTCCATGCAGCGTGCGGTTGCTTTTTTGCTCTTCATGCACAGCAGGCCGACAAGACCAATGACGATGATCGTTGCCAGGGTTTCGCCCAGGTACACCTCATAGCCAAATACCGTATAAAGATAGCCAAAACGCAATACACCCTCAAGAAAGTATCGTGTAAACAAGGGGATGCTTGTGGCGTTTGCCCAGAAGATGGCGATGTAGACCAGGAACATAAACCATGCAACCAGGAAGGCACGGTCATAGCCAAAGATGTACTTCACATAATTATACAGGCCGCCGGTACCGGGGTAGCGATTCGCCAGAAAATGATAGTGTCCGGCAACCATCAGCATGATGACAAATCCAATCAGCAGACCCAGAATAGAGCCCAGGGGTCCTGCCTGGGACAGATAGGTCTGACTGGTGACGACAAGCGAGCCCCAGCCAATCGCACTGCCTACGGACAGAGCCCAGACAGCCAGAGGCGAAAGATAGGGCTGCAGACCGTTACCCTTGCCGACTCCGTTTGTTTGCTTCTCCACTGTATTTCCTCCGATCACCGCGCGCGGCAGTTTTCCATATGTGATTTCAAGATGAATTATAAGAAAGCCTCATGGCGAAAGCAAGACTTCAATCAAAAATAGTTTCTATGGGGAAACTTGTTTGCTTTTGGATCTTCGATGCTTCTGCTCAAATTAAAAACGCCTCTAAGCAACGTTCTTAGAGGCGCATTTTTACTT
>JAFUZM010000339.1 GCA_017476605.1 Clostridia bacterium | reverse complement strand
GCATTCAGAAGACGAATCACCTATGGTTGTCTATCGCGCCTTATACGGTGACGGCGGTGTCTGGGTTCGCCCTGCGGACATGTGGAATGAGACCGTTGAGCGGGACGGGAAGACATATCAGAGGTTTGAAAAGATATGAACGAATGCCGTGCCTGGTCGGAAGGTGATCACATATTTATTCCTGCAGGCAATCGGTATTGTGAACGACCATCTGGCAGACTGCGAATATAGGTGAAGAAGATGAATCTGAACGCAATCCACCACATAGCGATCATCTGCTCCGATAAGGACGCTGCTGTGGACTTCTATGTCAACAAACTCGGCTTCCCGGTCATTCGCTCCAATTACCGTCAGGGTAGAGGGGACTGGAAGATAGATCTGGCAGTAAACGAAACCACGGAGCTGGAGTTGTTTGTGATGAAGGATCATCCGGTTCGGGTCAGCAATCCAGAAGCCTAGGGTCTGCGGCACTTGGCGTTTCACGTCGACTCTGTGTCCGACACAGTAAATGGAAACTCAAGAATGTATACGCGATGTAAGAAGCCATTAAGCTTTTGTGAGGAGCAGTATGCGAGAAAGACGCACGTACGGTTCTGCAGAGGGGCTGTGGGCGCAAGCCCACAGTCTACTCGATATAGTTTCAGACCCTGATTTTCTGATTGGTTTAAGACCAGGTGATAAGCTCAAACCTATTATTACTGCAACGATATATCTTGGTGAAGAACCTTGGACTGGGCCAAGAGAACTTCATGATGTATTGGAGTTTCCAGATGAGCGACTAAAGAAATTTGTACCAAATTACAAGTTGAATTTGATAGATCCGCATGAAATCCCGGATGAGGATTTCACAAAGCTCGGAGAACGAGATTTAGGTTTCTTCATGCGCGTTCTGAAACATCAAAGGGAAGGCGCGGCTAAGATTCTGTACGAGGCGAAGTATGAACAAGTCGATTTGGAGGCAGCAAGTGCTGCAAATGACATCGCAAAGCTTGGCTTGAAGATCGTTGTGGAGAAAGGAGCAGCAAATATGTGCAGATCAATGAAAGAACATGACCAGGAAACTCGGATCCTTGAACTCATCGATTATCTAACTGACGAGGGCAAATCCAAAGAGGAAATTATTAGCAAAATACTGAAGAGATTTCCTGTAACAGCGGGATATGTTGAATCACTGATGGCAGCATAAAAGCCTTGCCAAGACAGCTTTCCCCTCCAATCCCCATCCCGCCTATACGGGGTGGCGGTGCGGAGGGTTTCTCTTTGCTTATACGGGGGAGGATAGTCATTTGAAGATTTATTTTGCCGGATCTATTCGCGGAGGCCGCGCCGATGTTGGACTTTATCATCGGATGATTGAATACTTGAAGCGGGATCACGTCGTTCTAACAGAGCATGTGGGTGACCTGTCCCTGCAGGAAGCGGCAACGGATGTCGAGATACAAGGTTACAGACTGGCCGCTGAAGGGCAGGGTCAGATGCGCTGTGTGTAACAGAGTTCTCAGCAGGTCGGCAAACGGGATGCTCCGATGCAAGCGGAAGGAATGCGGAGTTGCGGTCGGCGAAGAAAAACTTAATGGGATGGTACTGGACCGGATTAAGGAAAAGCGGCAGGAACTGGCGGCGGTAGAGCATAAGGAAGTAGACACAGCTACGGAGAATGATCGCATCCGGGAATTGCGGATCCAGCAGATGAACGAGTACGAAAAGTACGTGAACGGAGAGATCACGCCCGATGTTTTCACGGAGCGGAGATTAAAGATAAGGAACGAGATCAACGAGCTTCTTGCCTTTGTGGAACAGGCGGAGGCAGAGAACAAGAGGCAGACTGAAGAAAGCATCCGCAACAAGTGGTTCCTTGACCACAGCAGAGGGGAATTGAGCACAGACATGGTGAAGGATCTGATCGAAGGTGTGATGGTCGGGGATGAGGTAGAGGTGCGGTTTTGTTAGATCTTTGTTATCAATTTGGAGGGCTATTAGGCGTTGCTATATTCTGAAATGTACGGCAATATGGTCATGCATTGAGGGGCGGGCACTGAGAAAAGGAGCTGAGCGGAAGCCCCGGATTAAAGGAGGAAACGGACCATGAAGCGGACACAGAGATACGAGCGCAGGCTTGCGGCGGCCAGAGAGGATGCCATTGAGGTCATGAAGACCTACAAGCACGAAATCGAACTGGAGCGGACGCGGATGAACGCCAGTCACAACGGGTTCGTGAGACAGTGCTGCCAGCAGAACATCGACCAGCTGACAGCGGAGAAGAACGCCATCGAGGCGGAGGTAGTTGGATGAAGACCATATTGCTTGCCATTGGCGCGATTGCGGTCATCCTGACACTGGCAGGAGCGGTGATGATTCTGATTGACGGGCTGAACGAGCGAAAAGAGAGGAGAAAGCGGGAATGACAAGGCAGATGCGGAACCTGACCTACAGAGACCGGATGGCGGTGATCCGGAAGATCGAGGCAAAAGGATATGACCGACCGGAAGCGGAGCGGTTGGCGCGGAGTGTGTTCGCCGAGTTCCTGAGCCGACCACAGGGCATGAGCATCGAGGAACGGGTCAGACGGATCATGACCAAGGAAGAATGGGAGAAGGAATGCCGGGAGTATGGATGCTGATTGGTGGCTGTGCTTCCGGCGCTTTTTTGATGGGCAGGTGGATAGACGGCTAAAAATCTGCGGAAAAGGGTTGACTTCTGCATGGGAAACGGCTATCATTAGTTCTGCAATTCGGAAGTAACAGAAAGGAGAAGAACATGATTGTTTTAAATCTGGATCTGAAAGGCGTTTATGGTTTTGACGATTTCAGCATTAACTTCACCTATCCGAAAAAACTGGTAAAGTCCATCATAGGGGATGAGCATCTTGAGGGAAGAGAACGTTTCCGCTACAAAAAGATCAACATTCTGATGGGTTCAAACGCAACTGGCAAGACCAGCCTTGGAAGAGCACTGCTCAAGATTTTTAACTACATTAACACAGGGAATGAAGCTCTCCTATTGGAGATGGCAACGGAGAATCAGGCGTTTTTCAGAATCGACTTTGTAAATGAAGGTTTTACCTTGCACCGGCTGTGTGGAAGCATCAGCAAGACGGAAGGAACAGTTGACATTCATTACTACGCTTCGGATATCGGGGAGCTGGACTTTTACGAACGCTGTGTGGAAAATCTTGAGGATCGTACAAACGAGATAGAGGGTAAAGGTAACAAGTTGAAGAAGCTCGTAGGTGAAATCCATTCACGTTTTGCATACCCGGAGATTGCTTCTTCATTGCAGACAGCAGGAACCGATACCGAGGAGCTTCTGAAAACACTCAGAGCCGTACTTGCAACCTTGGATCCGACACTTACAGACATCGATAAACTTAAAGGTGCAAAGGATACCTTCATCATTAGAAGAAGAGGAACGGATATCCTGATTCAGGAAGGGAAGTTGCTGAATCGAGAGGTGCTTTCAAGTGGGACTGCCGAAGGGATAGATGTTGCGGTATTCCTTGCTGCTATGATGTCCAAGAGCAGGATGTTTTATTACTGCGATGAACATTTCTCATTTATCCACAGCGAGATCGAGAAAGCAATCTTCGGCCTGATGATGGAACGTATTCAGGAAGATGAGCAGTTAATATTTACAACGCACAACATGGACATGCTGGATTTAAACTTGCCAAAGCACTCCTACACCTTCCTAAAGAAAGAAGTAATGGACAATAGTTGCAAGGTCACTGCGATATCTGCATCCAGCCTTTTGAAGAAAAACACGGATTCAGTCAGGGGAGCTATGGATAACGATATGTTTGGAACGTTGCCTGATCTTTCAATGCTGAACGCTTTGGACAGGGGGTGGCCTGATGAATTATAAGAGATGTGTTTACTTCGTTGAAGGACCGTGTGAAGAGAAATTGATCAATGCATTGAAAGCAGAGCCGAGGCTTTTGACTCCGGGAAAGGTCAATGTTTACAATGTTATTCAGGATGAACTCCCAAGGCGTGTGGTCAGCATGATCCAAGCAGGAACGATGGTGGTTTTGGTATTTGATACTGATGTGATAAAGACGGATATCCTTCAGAAGAATATTGACCATTTGAAGAAGTATGCCTCGCAGGTTAAGGTCATTAACCTGGCGCAGGTAATGAATTTCGAGGATGAAATTGCGAGGGCAACGGATGTGAAGAAAGCCCAGGACTTAACAAAGAGCCGGAGTGTCAGTGAGTTTAAGACGGCCTTCTGTAAGTTCAAGGACGAAGAATGCCGGAATGCACTTAATAGGCATCATCTGGATGTATCACAGCTTTGGATTAAGAGTCCACCAGAAGAGTTTTCTTTTGTGAAGCAGGGTGGAGATTCCATTAAGCTCTAAAACTCAGGAGGTACAAACTCGAACGTGGGGGAAGACTTCAAATCTTCTCCTGTGTGTTGTTATAACAGACAATCGGTATTGTGAACGACCATCTGGCAGACTGCGAATATATCAGCGCAGTTAGAGAGGATGTAATCAATGCCTTTGTTCAGCGACAAATTGAATCCAGACAGGCTGTCGAAATCACGATTTACAAGAGCTTTATTGATATTTCCAGTCCAGGCCTTTTTCCGCAAAATCTAGAACCAGAGGATTTAATCCGTGGTTTTATTAAGCCACCTCGTAGAAATCCGCTTATTACAAGTACATTGTATTATTCCAGAGACATGGAAGGCGCAGCTACAGGATTTAAGAGGATCAGTGCTGATTGCACAAAGGCGGGAGTTAAGTTTGAATTTAAAAAGGAACCTTATGGTTTCACTGTAAGATTCCACAGACATTGCGGTGAAGGCTGGGATCAGACCCAGGATCAGGACGTTTCCGGGACGCGACCTGAAAAACGACCTGATCAGCAAGCTGAAATCGAAGAAAGATCAAACCGGGTGCTGGAACTGCTGATTCATGACCCGACAATTTCTCGACCAGCTATTTGTGAAAAATTGCATCTACTGATGTGTGTACGCATGAAGATTAATGATATTCGATTGAAAAGCGCAAAAAGGGCATACTTCGCCCATATGTATATTGAAACAAAAAGCATTTGCTATTGTCTTGAACCAGTACATGACGCTAATAATGATGCATTTCGCAGTGTCTTCAAAAAACGAATACGATCCTTATCGTACCATGCCACACGATATGACATGGTACGAATCAGGAAAGACAGTATCGTTTAGAGACAAATCTCCTCTGCAGGTACATTTGGGTCTGTTGATTCGCCAAGCCATATGTCAAGTACCTGCTTCCCGACAAAACCATCGCGTACGCGATGGGCATGGCTCTTCTGACGAGCAGCTTGGTCTTTCGGCGTAGTGACTTTTGTTAGTGCTCGTCACCTGACAAAATGTTTGCTGCGCAAACAGGCCAACTCCTTTAGAATAGTCAAAGCTACTATAGCTCATGTCGGGCTCAATGCCGTTCAACAACGTAACTGTTCAACAGTTGATCCAGATTGCCAAACTAATACTTTTTGAATATATTTCACGAAATTTTCTTCGACTATTTGAATATTTAACACAAAACTAACCTCTTAAAGAGAATACACGCCGGGAACGGTATTTGAGATCCTGATCATCCGTAAAGCGTGTCAACTGGCAGGTTGCCTCATACGCGAAGCGGATGCTGTAATCAGTGGTCACATATCTGAATGTGCTGCTGGCATAGCAACCGGACTGACCTTCCACGACTGTGATATTCTTGCCCAGTTCATCCTTTTTGGCCTCAATCACACCCATGGGCTTCCTGTCGACGAAGAGAGCATAATCAACCGGCCCGGTGCTGGTGGGTATTCCCGGACAGCAACGCCAGATGAAGCCATGGGATTCACATGGCTTAAATCCAGAGACACCCGGTCAGATTGCTCAAGACGGGCATTGATCAGCTGTCTGGCTTTCTCTTCCGGTGTCATGGCGTATCTCCCTCCGCTTTTGTTGTGCTATGATCAAATGATACCGTTCCTGCTTTATTGCTGCATTAGTGATTGATTTCCCAGTGCCCTTTCTTGCTGCTCCAACAAAGCGGATATAGCTTATTTCCTTCAACTTTCTTGCAATCGTTGAGGGACTAACGCCTATCTGGCTTGCAATTTCAGCCCTGGTTGATTTTGGATTAGCTTTGATTGCTGTAATGATCATTTCAGCAAGAGGATTGTTTTTGAGGTGTCATTTTGGATGCCATTTTGAGAGTCATTTTGGGTGCTGTTTTGAGAGTCATTGACACTCAAAACGTTTTTATGATTCCCTATCGGTGTCTCTGATGGAATCACCACGCGAAAAGGATCGGTCTCGAAAGGTTTGCGATACATGCTGACCCGAAAAGACGTGCCAAAATCTTTGATTTCAGGATCGCCTAGACCATACATACGGGCATCCTCGAAGACACGAGGGATGCCTCTACCCCATTTTTCGATGATGTGCATATACTGGAATGCTGCGCCGATGGCGATATTCCGCACACGGGAATTGCCTTCGATCAGCTGGTCAATGGTCAGATCAGGACTCAGTCTGCCAGCCGATGTAACCTCCAACCGATCATCATAAATTGCCACCTGGATGGAACCGGGAGACAGATAGGAGCGATGGCATACGGCATTTGAGATGAGCTCGCGGACGCTGTCAAGGGGCAGCTCGTAAATATCCTCCCGATAAACATCTGCAATGCGGGAGCCAAGGTTGATGTGCTTTTTCACAAAAACCATGGCGTCCTCAATCTGCTGATCAATCGGTCCTTTGGTTTCCTGCCGATCTCGGAAAACAGCGCGGGTTGTTCCCTTGAATGCCGCCAGCTGAATGAAAGCGTCGGGAAACAGCTCGTCAATATCGCCTGTCAGCAGCTTCCAGGCGTAGGTGGGATAATACTTGTCCTGGAAATGGACGAGGATTCTCCATTGCGCTAACTGGCTGGCGGTCACTTTTTTCTGAGAGCGGCGCTGGTCGTCGTTTTTACAAAGAGAAAGTGCGTGCTGATACATTCGGTCGCGCAGCGCATTGATCTCTTGCGCTGATGCTTCTTCTTCTGCGACTTGGGTGGCGTCGTAGCTCTTGTTGGTACCCTCAAGCTGAAGCTCTTTGATTATGTAGGGTTCCGCATTGCGGGTCACCCCCGCAATGCGGATAAACGTTCCCTCCATCATGCCATATGCCCGGAGATAATACGGCTTATCCATGCCGGGAAGGATGTTGGCGACAATGATCTTTTTCCCGTCGATCTCCTCTTACGAGCAGCTTGGCCCTTCGGCGTAGTGGCTTCTGTCAGTGCTCGTTAGCTGACAAACCGTTTGCTTTGCAAACAGGCCAACTCTTCAATCTCCATGACCGGCACAATCGACGGGGTGCATGCATCATAGATGCTGCTCGCGATAGCGTCGTATTTTTGGAACACTTCATCATCCGTGAAACCGATGACGTCCCACGTTTGATTTTTCACGCCGAAAATAAGTTTGCCCTCGCCAGCATTGGCAAAGGCAACGGCGGATTTCAAATACTTATCTTTATCATCGGGAATATTCAGCTTATACTCCACCGTGATTGTTCGCCTTTTTTCAGCTCTTCATGCGTCATTGTTGTTCACCTCTCCCACAGGAATCAGCTCCCCGGCTTCTGCCTGGCGCAGAATCCGCTGTTTGGCGTCATAATCGGCAAAATATGCCTGTAAGGCGCGCTCCACAACCATGTTTTTGGTCTGCCCGGCTTCCATGCTGACTTCAGTCAGCTTATGGCAGATATCGGCGTCAATCTTTACATTCAGGCACAGATAATCTTTCTTTGCTCGTGGCATAATTGATCCCTCCGCTATGATTTACGGGTGATGAGATCATTACACACGAAAACGATACACGTTTCAATATCTGCCGGAATTTTGTTTGGCATATCCTGGCAAACGCGAGGCTTTTTTGCTGTCGCCGTGATTCCATATTGCAGAAGTGAATAACACAAACAGGTTGTAAAGTTTTTGCGATAGAAGCCAAACCATCCGTTTGAATGATAACAACAAAGAATTCCGAACGGGATGATTCTGTGGATCAGACATATAATGACAGCGGAGCATAAAGACTGCGCTTTGTCCAAGACAAGGATACCAACGAGATTGAAATGGTGATTGAAGCGGATGGAGAGTTTCATCCGCCGGAGATCTGGAAAAGCACGAAACCAGGAACTGAATGGAAATCTGCGTTTGAGGTGCCGGATAAAGGATTTGTTCCGAGGGGAACCGGAGCGATTCTGTGCTTACGGGAGGAGATCTCTGCCATTGAAAGGAACACATTCATTCTCCCGATCTGGATAATTTGAGATACGGCCAAAATAAGATATCATCGTATTTTAGCCGAAACGAACGAAAGCGTGGGAAATGACCATCCTGAGTTTTTTTTCATACCCTGCTACAGGGAGAAAGGAGAAACCGATGCAGAGAATGCCGATCCTGAGCGATTCAGATATATCGTTCTTTGAATGGAGATGCCGCCATCAGTGTCACATCTCTGCCATGTATGAGGCACTTGGAGAAGCCAAGCCCGTTCCCTTTTGACGACAGATTCATATTCTGCATGAGATGAACGCAGAAGTTGCGATTGATCCGTCCTCAACGTCAGATTACTGTCATGGATGAGGTGCTTGTAGAAACTGGACCAATCCACCTCAATGAGGGTTTGCCGCCCTGAGTGTGTTCACACTAATACTGAGTATCTTTAAGACTATCCGTTTCTGGAATTCGCTCTGTGTCGCGTTTTCAGAAGGGCGGTTGGGGTAATTGCCCCATCCTTATTGCCCAAATACCAAACGTCGTGCCATTCCGCACTTTCTGTCTTCGCATAGAATATTGCCCTGAAATAAAAAAGTGGTTTGTCTGGATTGAATCACAAATTTTCCGAATATCACCGGGAAAAGGATGATTCTCAAGACAAACCATTTTTCATTTGAACAGAATCTGGTATGTGAAGGCAGCTGCCTGATTGCCAGTCATTTGTCCGATGCACAAGTACATCATATGGCTTGAATGTGCGTATGCGCCTCTTTGACTCTCACACTTCTCCGCATAAAAGCCAAAGAGGCGTAACTTGCAACTTTTCATGAGCAGACTTCGCAAAAGACCGATGGCAAAGTCTGCGTTTTGTAAAAGGGTGGTGGATGGTCAACAGATCTCTTGTTCTAGAAATCGAAACTCGTCTGTATCAAAGAAATCAGAAAGCGAAATATCCCAACCGTCACATAGCAGTTTGATTGTCACAATACCAGGGTTCCTGCTATCACCGTTCATGATGCTCTTTAATGTTGATGGTGGCACTGCGGAAAGATTCGCCAATGCATTTAACGACATGTTTTTTTCCCGACATAATTGCAGTATTCGATTGGCAACGCAAAGTCTTGTGTTCATATTCATCCCTCCTGTTCAAGGGACGATAGCATTTTTGCAAAATTGGAATGGTCGATATATCGACTTTTTGGACGATATATCGTATAATGTGCACCTTGGAGACGAAGAAATGCTATTTGTGCAGCATCGACTATCAGGAGGTAATATTTGACAAAATTGCTCATAATATCAAAAAAACAAATTCATCTGTATAGAGAATTTGTATCGGGTAAGAAAGGATATGATTAAAAAAGGAATTGTTGCCGTATGCAATTTGACTTGTTTAATACTTTTGCCAAGTGAAGGTTCTGCTTTCATTTCACTTTTGAAAGCGAGATTCATGTTATCAAGTATGATTTTGGAAAGTAACCTCTTCTTCCGTTATAGGATTATCTACTAATTATATGTCCTATTCTTAAGAATTGGAACATATCTTAACACAAGAGAGACTGAGAAGGACTGTTTGGAGCATAATAGTATCTGTAGGGAAAGACATTTTCATTAAACAGCAAGAGGTGCCCATGTATTCAATGATTGTAGTCAACGACGAACGAGAATTCAGAAAAGGATTCTGTCAGTATTTTCCTTGGTCAGAAATAGGGTTTACTATCGCCAATGATTTTTCTACTGCACAGGAAGCAAATGAATATCTGCAACAACATGCTGTTGATGTTATTGTTACAGGCATAAAAATGGCTGGAATGAGCGGACTTGAACTGATTGAGGAAGAATATAAACGGAATAGGGGAAGCCACTTTGTTGTTGTGAGTGGGTACAGAAATTTTGAATATGCCAGGCAGGCGATGCGTTTTGGGGTGCAGCATTATCTGCTGAAGCCAATTCGGTGGTCACATATAAAGAAAGAGTTTGAATCTCTCCGCCATGATCTGGATATGAAACATCGGGAAATGAATAAAGAAAACATTGAGGAAAAATCGCGAGGGGGGGTGAAACTGAAACAGAGAGTGATACGATTCGCCAGATAAAGGAGTATATCCATCATCATTATGAAGATGCCAGTCTTGAAAGCGTAGCTGCAGAAGTGAAATTAAATCCATTCTATTTGAGTGCATTCTTTCATCATAAAACAGGAACAAAGTTCAGTACTTATCTTGTGAATGCACGAATGCGTGAAGCAGCAAGGCTTCTTAAGAAAACCAGTCTACAGATTAAAGTGATTGCTCAGCGAGTTGGGTATTCAACCCCAAATAGTTTCGCCAGGTCATTTCGCCAGTATTTTGGTGTTTCCCCAAAGGAATACAGAATGCAGATTGACAATGATGAGTGAAAGGGCTTATTGAATAAAGTAAAATGAATAGGAACGTATTTTTGATTCGTACTGTTCTACATGCGGTTCTTCATTTTTGGATTATTGGGTTGGGACTGGGAAAATGAAAACAGAAATCAGCCGTGATTCGTGTTGGATCACGGCTAAAAGTCGTATTTTGTTCATTTTGACGGAAGGTTGGACAGAAAGATAGGGCTACGACAATGGATAAACAGTATCGTCAAGGAAATGTCCAATTCTTAACATTTGAAGGGAAGATGTTTACAATCGTTTATGGGGGGGGTTAAAATCAATATAGTTGAGGCTTATGGGAATCAATGGTATAAGTCGATGAGGAAGGTTTTAAGTTTTGCCAGATGGTGATATTTCGCGTGGATTTGTGAACAAAGGTTATGCATATTCGAAGAAGATCACAGCGAATCATTCTGATTCTGCTCAGCATTCTGATCCTGATTGCTCTTGTGCTTGTTGGAATTGGGATACGGAATACCAGCCAGGTCCAACAACGTGGAACGATGAGTGAGGGCTTCGGACAGCGGGAAACGGTTGAAATAGATGGGCAGATATATGGGAGAAAATGGAATGTAGAAACTTTTCTCCTAATGGGTATCGACAAGCAAAATGATCGTCAGCAAGGATTTAGAGACGGCGGTCAGGCGGATTCTCTTTTGGTGATCGTATTAGATCACGATTCGAAAAAGGTCAATATTCTGCAACTGGACCGAAATACCATGGCAATGATTACCGTACTTGGCATCGTTGGTGATGACGTTGGTCTCAGAGAATGGCAGATATGTCTTGCTCACGCATATGGAGCAACCCGGGAGGAAAATAACCGTCACGCTGTGGAAGCAGTGCAGAGACTTCTCAACAACATCACAATTGATGGATATGCAACGATGAAGCTGGCGGATATCGCAAAGCTCAATCATGCGCTGGGTGGAGTGACAGTTACGTTGGAGGATGACTTTACTGACTACGATCCACTCATGTATGTGGGTGCAACGCTGAAACTCACGGATGATCAGGCGGCAGAATATCTGCATGAACGGATGAACGTTGCGGATGGAACAAACACCAACCGGATGCGACGGCATCGGGCATATCTTAGTGGTGCTATTCAAATCGTTCGCGAACGGACATCCAAGGAAAAAGAGTTTATCAATTCCTTTGTGGACGATCTACGTGAGATCACATTTACGGACCTCGCCTACGGGCGGATTATCAATGAGCTGAACCGGGCATATAAGTATACGATTGAGCCGATTGAGACTCTGGATGGATATTCGGATATGAGTCCTGGTGGTTATGCTCGCTTTTACGCAGATCAGAAGAGCATTGATGAATGGGTGACATCTCATTATTACGAACCCATTTGACATGTGCTTTTGATATATATTTTTTAAGGGGAGTGGAAAAAATGAAAAAGTATCTTGCAATCGCCATCGCAGTACTCATCATGGTTCTCTCAATGTCTTTTGCTCTGGCAGAATCTGCAACGCCAACAGTAGCACCCGAAAAGACGCCATCTCCGGCTGCCAACACTGGTGACGCAACGGCAAGCAGTGACAGCGGTTCAGATGATTCGGATGATTCATCATCATCCTCTACCACAGCGGCAACAGCTCCGGTTGTTGTAACTGAGGAAGAGGAAACCGATGAGGAAAAGCTGGCTAGCTATCAGGCACAGTATGCTGGGAATCCTGAAGCGGTTAAGGCAGACTATGTAGACGAAGTAGTCGCAGCAATGGCAAAACCGTCTCTGGTTGAGTCCAAGAGTAGCAAATTTGCTACTGTCAGCTCTGCCGACAAAACAGCTTCTATCAATATTGATGAGCTGAAGACTATCCAAGAAGATGATTTGGAAAATAAAAAAGTTGTGGTCTTTGTGACCTATATTGGCGCAGATGGCAAGCTTGTTCGCAAATCTGTGAAGTATAAAGTGGTGGACGGCAAACTGGTTATTGATCTGCCGGAAGAGCTTGCAGAATCTGGGAAACCGTATAACATTGATGTAGTCATTGATAAAGGCGAATAAGATCAACTTATAAAAATGCACTATGACATTTGGAACATAATACGAATCAAATCGTATTATGTTCCAATGTTCTATTCTATCCCTTAGAAGCAAATCCTGTGGTTGCGGCCCAGAGTATTTATGCTGAACAGTCAGGCAAACGCAATCATGTCTGTGACAGAAGTGAAATATGCGCAAGGGGGAATGGAACAAATCACTACGCGCAGATATATGATTATATGGCAGATGCGAATTATTCAGCAGCAGGGTGAATGATTCGCATCTGCAAATGAGCCGAACAGAAAGAACAAAAAAAGGTATGCAAAACAATTTTAAATCAGCACCAAGGCAAGTCGTAGCTATGGATCAGGCTGGGGAATTGCAGTTGGTAGAGAATCGAACTGATGATGACGAATTGGAAATTGATCTGATTGCTTTAATGTATCGGCTCCTTGAAAATGCACTCTGGATCATTCTTACATCAGTCATCCTGGCTGTTATTGCTGGATTGATTACAGTTTTTCTGATTAAACCAAAGTATTCAGCGACCTCCGGATTGTATGTGGTAAATCGTCAGGATTCAGCAATTAATCTCTCTGATTTGCAGATTGGTTCCAGCCTGACAAGCGATTATTCTGAGGTCTTTTCAAACTGGCATGTCCAGGAGACTGTACTACAGAGACTTGGGTTGGATTATACATATGATGCCTTGGAAGGTATGATTTCTCTCAAGAATCCAACGAATACACGTATTTTGTATATTACAGCCACATCTATCTCGCCGGACGAAGCAAAAGTACTGGCTGATACATATGCACAAGTTGCACGTGAATTCATTGCAGCAACCATGGATACTCAGCAGCCTAGCATTTTTATGGAGGCATTATGGCCATCGAAGCCATCCAGCCCAAACCTTATAAAAAATATTGTAATTGGGTTTGCGGCAGGCTTTGTACTGAGCTGTGGAATTGTTCTGCTTACTTTCCTGGTGGATGACCGCGTTCGCAACAGTGAGGATGTCGAAAAATATCTCTCCATACCAATACTTGGCATGATGCCGGAGCAGAAAGCGGGAAGGCAAAATCGGAGAGTGAGGAATCAGGCATGAAGCAATGCGAGATCGGCAATATCAGTGAACTGGATTACTCAGGAACAGAAGCGCTGAATACGATCAGCTCCAATCTGATCTTTGCCGGAAAAGAAAAAAAGAAAATCATCTTCACCAGTTGTGATGCTGGTGATGGGAAAACGTATACGGTTTTGCACTTGGCAAAAAATCTGACAAAACGTGGGAACACCGTTTGTGTTGTCGATGCAGATCTCCGACGTTCTGTTATGATGAGAAATTATCGAATTCATACAGAAGATGAACCGGTGGGTTTGGCACACTATCTGGCGGGATATAGTGAAATTACAGATGTTGTTTATGAAACAAACATCTCAGGATTATATCTTGTGCCTGTAGGGCGTCTTTTGGTAAGCCCTATTCAGCTTCTGGATACGCAGGCGTTGGATGATTTGCTTAATCTACTCGCAAGCAAATTTGATTTCGTTCTTGTCGATGCACCGCCGGTTGGTCTGGTGGTGGATGCAGCCGTGATCGCACCTCACTGTGATGGTTGCGTTCTCGTTTTTTCGTACAATAAAACAAGAAGAAGAGAAATTGCGGATGCACAGCGTCAAATAAAGCAAAGTGGATGTCCGATCCTTGGCGGAATCATCAATAATGTGTCTGTGGATTCCTTTGTGGCAAAGAAGTACTACAACAAGGGCTACTACAAGCATTACTACTCGAAATACTATACTGAGAACGGAAAACGGGTGGGGGAATCCAAAAAAAGGGGAAAGATGGGAAGCAGTCTCAATGACGGAAATTCATACGCATATCGTCTATGGTGTGGATGATGGTGCACAGACGCTTGAGGATGCAGAGGCTATGATGGATATGGCTTGTAGCCAAGGTGTGAAAAGAATCATCTGTACAAGCCATGCGACTCCTGCAGTGGAACCATTTCCGATGCAGACTTATGAGGAGCATCTTGAAGAGGAACGTGCGTATATTCGAGAAAAAAAGTATACCCTGGAATTGGCGTCAGGAAGTGAGATTCTGTGGTACCCCTCGGTTCCAAGGCTCCTTGCGGAAGGAAAGATTCCGACATTGAACGGTACCCGATATGTTCTTGTTGAGTTTTATCCTGCTGAATCGTATGAGAAGATTGTTGAAGCAGCGCTGCATCTTTGTGTAGAAGGGTTTCTTCCGATATTTGCTCATGTTGAACGTTACGCAACACTGCGGAAAAAAGATCGGCTTAGGGAGCTGAAAGAACGGTATGGTGTAATTGCACAGATGAATGCCTTGACTGTTATTCAGGGTTTGCATGCCAAACGGCTGTTTGATGACAAGTGGCCGCTTCGCATGCTGGAATCAGGGCAGATTGATGTAGTTGCATCCGATGCACACAATACCGATACCAGATGCTGCAGAATGAAGCTGGCGTATGATGAGCTTGCGTCTTTCTTTGGAGCGGAAGCTGCAGAATCGCTTTGTGTATATCTACCCAATCAAATATGGAATGGCGCTTATATCGAATAATGTCTGTCTGCCTGCGGGAATAGGACGTCTCAATGAGGTGCCGAATGACCGGTTGGCGATGTTTTTATTGTGCATGAATGGGAAAGTGCCATTTTGAAGTTGCAATCAGGAGAGTGAGCAATGAAAAAGCACTTGACATTCATGCTTTTTTTAATTGTACTGATATGTTTTACGGAAACTGCATATGCACTGTATGCTAAAGACCTGCTATTGAGGACTGAAGCAAATGCACATGGTCGCATTATTCGGCAGTACTATGAGGATGCAAACGGGAATCTGGTTCAGCCTGAGGATCGTACATACGCGCAGATTTTGTATACGTGGGGCAGCGATTCTTATCTGGTTCGGACACAGTATCAAAATATCAATGGCGAGCCGGTTGTTGGTGATCATGGGTGGGCGACAAAGAGACAGAATTATAACGGAGTTGGTCGAGTCACGCTTGTCGAATATACAGATGCCGAGGGTGATCTGGTTTCGGGACCGGATGAGTATGCACGACAGGTAAACACATATGAGGGCAGACGCCTTATTGAAACGTGGAATTATGGGATAGACGGAAACCCGTTGCGATCCTCGACGCAATATGCACACTATGCAACCGTTAACAAACCTGTGCCAAATGCATCTAAAAAAACACGAACATGGTATGAGGGATATTACGACGCAGACGATAATCTCATGAATAATAGAGAAGGGTATGCGATTGTTGAGAGCGACTATCAGCATGATACCTATCTCAAGAGTCGGGCGTATAAGGATGCCGATGGGAATTATGTCTTTAATGCGTCACTCGGCTACTCCATTGTGCGCAAGACCTTCGAGGGAAACTACGTTACCTCGATTACCTATTACGACGAATTTGAAAACCCGATTTCAATTGTTCAGCGTGGCTCCGCAGAAGCGCCACATTATGCCAAAGAAAATACAGATGAACCGGGAATGGACATGTGGCAGCGCAACCTGCGCAGTGAAGGTCAGGCCATGGAGCTCATGTATGCCTCTGTCACATATGAGCGCATGAAACTAACAGAAGCCAATGGAAAAGAGAGCAAGGCAAGGGGAACGCTTGTCAGCTATTATGACGAAACAGGAAATCCGTCGGTCATGGCAGAGGGATTCTCTTCATTCTGGTATACAAACTTTAAAACCGGCGCGAAAAATGACATCGTCTTTTTCGATTCTGAGGGAAATCGGACTACAATTCTTGAGGGATACAGCCGTGTCAAGACGAGCTTTGCAACGAACAATTCCATCAAGGAGGTTCGTTATTTTGATGAGACCGATGAGCCGGTGGATGCATTACGGCTTGGATACCATCGTCTGGTAAATACATTCTATTCTACCAAATATTTGGCAACAACGACATACTACAACTCAGAGAATGAACTTTGTGACTGTGCAGATGGATACAGCAAGGTTTCCTATACATGGGATCTTGAAACAGATTATAAAAAGCCTATGCTGGTTCGGGAAGCCTACTATCATCCAGATGGAAGTCCGGCGGTAACTAAATATGGGTATGCTCAAATTGTCTATGAACGTGAAGATGATCAAATTACAACCATCTGGCAGGATGCAGAAGGGAATCCCATAGTACTGGATGAAGGATATTCTGCTGTTCGGGATACTTATGATGATGCGGATCAGCTGATTGCTCGTCAGTACCTTGATGCAAATCTCAATCCGATCATGATTGCCTATGGCTACAGCAGGATCAATTATGCTTACCTGATGGGTGCGTGCGAGAGTGAAAGCTATTTTGATGTTTCGGGAAATCCGGCCCTTTCGGCGTATGGCATGCACAAACGCCAGTTTACATACAATGACAGCAATCATCTGGAAACCGTGGAGTTTCTGGATATTGCTGGAAATACGGTTAATTCCATTGAGGGATATGCCCGAACCGTCCAATTCTATGATGAAGACGGAGAAACCGTTTTGACCACACAGTATGAGGCAGCAGATGGTTCTCTGGCATTGCGTGGACGGGATTATGCATATACGCATAAGGTATATAGCACAGATCGAAAGAGCTATATGCTCACTTATTATGATGGATACGGAAATCCCAAATTGCTGAAGGCTGGCTATGGGAGAACATGGTGTCAGCTGGATGTAAAGGGGAACGTGATCAGACGGGAATATCTGGATCTAGAGAACCATCTGGTGATGAATCGTGATGGATATGCGATCTGTCTCATGGAATACGACAATGCGCATAATTGCATTAGAGAATCTTATCTGGATGAAAACAGACAGCCTGTGCTGATCCGTGACGGAGGATTCTATGCATTGGTCAGACAGTTTGACAAGCGACGAAACTGTATTCTAGAGTCGTATTATGACGATAAGGGAAAACTGACCATGCGGCCTGATGGATACAGCTATATCACAAGAGAATTTGACCGGCGCGGAAATGTGACACGGGTAAACTACTTTGATCATAATGGCAATCTGGCCATGCTGAGCGATGGCTACGCAATTATTGAGTATATCTATGATCTCAGAGATCGCAACACACAGACCCGGTACCTGGATAACCAGGGACAGCCGGTTCGTATTCGTGCAGGATATACTGAAATGAGGCATTGGTATGATTCTCTTGGCTTTGTGGCACAAACCATTTACTGTGATGCTTCTGGAAATCCTGTATTGAATCGTCAGGGAGTTGCCCGTACGATCTGGAAACGGGATGTCCTCGGGCATAAGCTGATGGAGACTTATTATGATGAGTCGGGGAAATTAACCCGCTCGAGAGAGCGGATTACTGGAACTGTTTACATCTACGACGCGGATTTTCACATAGCTACGGAATACTATTTCGATGAAACCGGTGCACTAACACCAAAGAAAAATGGAACGGCAATGATCCGAAGAACCTATGATGTGCGTGGCAATCAGGTTTCTGAGTTCACCTATGATGCAAATCAGCAGATCACTGAGGGAACGATTGGATATGCAGGGTCATATAGCCAGTATGATGCACAAGATCGTCTGCTTGTCAGAACCTATCTGAATGTTCAGGGACAGCCTAAAAAGATCCGTTCAGGATATGCATCTGTTCGCTATGCATATGACCATTTTGGAAATGTGATCAGGACTGAATACCTGGGACTAAATGGGGAACCGGTGCGAGCACAGAGTGGCTATGCAGTGCTATTAAGAACCTATGATGATCGTTATCGGGTTGCAACCGAGTGCTATTTGGATGTGAATGAGGCGCCAACGCTTTGTGTCAATGGATATGCAATGAAACATTGTGCCTATGGGGAGATGGATCGTTTAACCAAAGAAACCTATTTCGACCTATCTGGACATCCTCTTTATATAGGCACCGGCTATGCGGGAATTTCGTATGAATACGATCGGTTTGGGCGCACAATAGGATTGACCTACATGGACATCAAAAGCCAGCCGGTTATGACGGATGATCTTCGGGCGGGCATACGCAGAACCTATGATGAAAATGATGCATTGGCCTCCGAAATCTGGGTGGACGTGGAAGGACAGCCGGTATCGAACAGTAAAGGCGTATTCGGAACAGTACGTGAGAATGACGACGAGGGAAATGCTCTCAGAATTATCTTTGTTGATGCTGAAGGGATGCCAGTTCGTTCTACGGATGGATACGCTGTCAGTGCGCAGACGTTTGATGATCGCGGAAATGTATTGTCGAGAGTCTATCTTGATACAGATGGACAGCGTGTCACACTGATTGATGGTACTTCTGCTGAAAGATTTGTCTATGATGCCCTGGACCGTGAAATCCGACATTCCTATCTGGATACAGAAGATCAGCCGGTCTTGCTGCCGGAACTCTACTGCAGCATTGAAACAACTTATGATGACCTTGGCAATATCATACAGCGTCAGTATCTGAATGAACAAGCGGTTCCGGCATTGCGTCGCTCTGGTTATGCCATAATACGGTATCGTTACAACGATTTGGGCCTTGAGTCAGAAACGAGTTACTATGGCCCGGATGGAACCTTAATTCTGCTGCCATCCGGCTATGCCCGTATAGAAAAAATGTACAATGCCCAGGGACTACTGGTTGATGAACGTACGCTTGATACGGATGGTTTGCCGACCGTGAATCGCAGTGGCTATGCTGAACGGGTGATAAGCTATGATGAAAATCTGCGCAAGCAGGAAGAGGACTATCTGGATGAATCCCAAAAGGCGATCATGATTGATACCGGATATGCCGGAATCACATACCGTTATGATGAGGAGGGAAATCCGAGTGAACTCACTTATCTGGGAATAGATGGTAAACCTGTAGTGACGCGGAACGGATATGCAGGTATTCGCCGTACCTATGCAAATCGCCGAGTTGAAACGGAAATGTATCTGACATCTGCCGGAGAACCGACACTCAGAAATGAAGGATATGCAGGAGTCCAATATACCAGAAATCAGCGAGGCGATATTCTCAATACACTGTTTCTGAACACAGATGGTCAGGCGGCAACTCTTCGAAATGGCTATACCCAAATTCAAAGAGATGTCAATGCACTTGGACTTGTGGAAAGGGAAATCTGCCTGGATGCCGGTGGACAGTCCGTGCTACGATATGAGGGATATGCTGGTAAGACGTATACCTATGATGATCGTCAGCAGGTGATAAGCGAAACATACATAGATACAGATGGACAGCCAATCCTTGGACCTGAGGAGTATGCCACGATCCGATATATGCGCAATTCATATGGAGACGTGATTCATCTCGAATATCTGGATGTGGACATGCACATGATACGCAATAAGTCTGGATATGCACAGTCAGATCGCGACCTGGATGCAATGGGAAATGTTCTTGCTGAGCGGTATTTGGATGAAAACGGTGCAGCCGTTCTTTGTAAGGATGGATATGCGTCTGTAAGAAAAACGTACAATACCTTAAATCAGGTGATTGAGGAGCATTATCTGAACCGGCAGGGTAATCCTGCGTATCTTTCAGGAACACAGAGTGGACACCGCCTTGCATATGATGCACGTGGCCGCATCATTCTCGAAACATTCCTGGATGTGGATGGAACCGAGATGGTACACACCTCCGGCTATGCACAGATTGCGACGGAATATGATGCACTTGGGCGTGTTGCACGTCTTAGCTATCGGGGCCTCACAGGCGAAGCAATGCTCAATAGAAACAAAGTGGCAAGTCTAACCCGCACCTATGATTTGCACAGTGCCATTATCCTGGAGCAGTACTTTGATACAGACGGACAACTGACACTCTGTCGGGATGGGTATGCCCAGCTGCATCGACAAAATGATGATAACGGCTATGCCGTGCTGACCTGGTATACAGATACACAGGACGTACCAGTGGAACGGCAAGCGGGTTATTTCGCAATTGCACAGCAAACGGATGAACACGGGAATGTGCTGAGGCAGGTCTATCTAGATGCAGGTGGAAACAGTATTATGACTCGGAACGGCTATGCCGCCATTGAGATGCGTTATGATGAACGAGGCCGATGCATAGGCGAAATCCGCCTTGGAACAGATGATGAGCCGGTACTTGGAGCGGATCATTATGCTGCCAGGCTATTTACCTGCGATGAGCGTGGAAACCGTATCGGGATTGTCTATTTGAATGATCGTTTGAATCCCACCATAATAAAGTCGGGATATGCGGCTGAACGGATGCGGGTGGACAGTCTTGGACGCGTCATTGAGACGTGGTATTTGGACCTTGACGGCAAGACAGTCATGGGACGTTCCGGGTATGCAGGAATCCATCGAACGTATGATGAGGACGGCAATCTCACAGGTATTCAGTATCTGAATCCGTCAGGGGATTGTGTGCTGAATCGATCTGGGTACGCGGCAGTTTCCTACCTTGTGGACGAATATGGACGGACAGTGGAAACCACGACACTGGATGACAATCTTATGCCAGTTGCCCGCAATGGTTATGTTACTGTTCGTCTCACATACAGCCGAGATGGGCTTGTGGAGGAACGCGCCTATCTGGATGCGCAGGGACAGCTTGCACTCAATCAGGATGGATATTCTCGAATTCAATATACTTATGATGCTGACAGATTTGTTCTGACAGAGCGGTATCTTGGACGAGATCTCACGCCTGCATACGCAAACAGTGGCGCTGCCATGATTCGTTACTTGCGGGATGCTATGGGGAATGCGATTGAGACAACCTATCTGGATGCATATGAGCAGCCGATGACAGCAACCAACAATGTAACGACCATTGAACGTGAATTTGATGCCTACGGGCAGAAAACCGCAGAACGTTATCTGGATGTTACAGGGAACCCGGCACGTCATACCAGTGGGTATTTTGGATACCGTCAAACCTTCGATTCGCATGGAAACAGGACTCGGATTGTATATCTGGATGTCGACGGGAATCCGATGCGCTTATCCGGTAATTATGCGGGCCTGACGTATACATTTGACCTTTTTGGGCAGCAACTTTCTGAGACTGCAATTGATGAACAGGGAAATCCGACCAGACGGAGCAATCGATCCGTAAGCAGATTCATGATCTATGATGACTGGGGCCAGATGCTGGGCGAGCAGTTTACGGATGGTCAGGGCTATCCGGTCAAAACCACCTCGGGATATGCTGAGCATCGTTATACCTATGATGATCTGGGGAATCGCATTCTTGAGAAATTCTACGATGAAAGCGGGAATGAGATCACCCTTGCAGCAGGATATGCAGCGGTAGGTACCACGTATGACGTAGATGGAAATGCGCTGCGTACTACGTATCTGGATGCGGATGGAAGCCCGGTAAGGCAGAAATCTGGCTATGCGATGATAGACCGTACTCGGGATGATCGGGGGAACGTGCTGCTTGAGCAGTATCTGGATGCGGAAGGAATACGCATCAATCTGAGCACAGGGTATGCAGCGATTCATTATACCCGTGACGAACAGGGGCGAGAAATTACCCGACTTTATGCAGATGCAGACGATAAACCTGCGATGATTGCTCAGGGATACGCCAGATATGATCGGACGTACAATGAGAGAGGCAATGTCGTGAGGGAGTCATATGCGGATGCAGATGGCAAACCAGTTGTGATTCGCAGTGGATATGCAAGTATTGTTAATGAGTATGAAAAAAATCGTCTGGTAAGAACGTTGACTTATGATACGGACGGAGTACTTTGCAGTAATGCACAGGGATATGCCGTACAGGAGCGCTCATACAATGATAAGGGACTACTTGAATGGGAATGTATGCTGGATGAAGAAAAGAATCCGGTAATGAGCACATCCCGGTATGCTGCGGTGCATCGGGAATACGATGCGAATGCACAGGTGACCTGCATTACATATTGTGATACTGCTTTGAATCCGGTGAAGCTTCCTGCAGGATACGAATCGGTCGAGTATACATATGAACGGGCTAGAGTGACAGAAGAACGCTATCTTGCTGCAGGAAGCCTGGTATTAAATAATCAGCTGTATGCTGTCGTCCGCAAGACATATGATGAGGATGGTAATATTCTGGCAGAACATTATTTCGATGCCTCGTTTTTGCCTGTACGTGCCCGTGGCGGTTTTGCCGGGATACTGCGCGCCTATGATGGGGAAGGGCATGTTTTGAAGGAGACAACGGTGGATGAGCAGGATAACCTGCTGAATCGGAGCAGTGGGTATGCTGTCCATTGCTATTCTTATGACGAGAGAGGAAACCGGATTTCAGAAAGCTATCTTGATGATAGCGGTGAGCGATGCTCGCTGAGAGACGGCACATCAGGGATCCTCTATACGTATGATGAGAGAGACCGGAATACTCGGAGAGTGTACCTGGATACGGAGGATCACCTGACTGTCATTCGCTCAGGCTATGCGCAGGTTCAGATGATCTATGATGAGCTGGATCGAAAAGTTCAGGAGATGTATTTGGATGCAGATGGTATGCCGGTAGTACTCAAAAAAGAATACAGCGGCTTGGCATTTGAATATGATCTTGCTGGACATGAAATTCGACGCTGGTATCTCGATGATAAGGCTGTGCCAGTGATGACGCTGGATGAGACCGCATCCATTAGTTCACAGTATGATCTTTGGGGTCGGCTGATCGGACAGCAATATTATGATGAATCCGGTGTGCTTACGGCAAATGTGGATGATTATGATACAATTGTCTATGATCTTGACTTGCAGGGCAACAGGATTGCAGAGCGGACATACAAGCAGGGCGAGCTTGTGCTCTCTAAAAGAGGATATGCTCAGCTGATCCGCACCGTCGTGTCGGATTATGAACAGATCATTGACTATCTTGATATTTTTGGTTCGCCCGTGCTTCTGCCCGATGGCTATGCACATGTCTATCGAGTCCTTGATGATCTGGGAAATGCTATACTTGAAACATATACCGATGAAAATGATGAGGTCATCGAAAATACACGAGGGTACGCAAGCATCCGTCGGACCTATGATGAACTCAGCCGTGTGATTCTGCAGCAGTACCTCAGCCAGGAGGGGACTCCGGTAACGGTTCGTGAGGGCTATTCAGCCGTTGAGACTGAGTATAATGATGCGGGAGATGCCTACTTGCTACGGTATCTGAATGCAGATATGCTTCCAGTAATGATTCGAAGCGGCTACTCTATCATTGAACGGGAATTTGATGCTTACGGGCGAGTCTCCTACGAACGATATAGTGATACCCAAAATCAGCGTGTTATGCGTCCTGAAGGATATGGAGCAAAGGCGATCGGATATGATGAAAAAGACCGTATCTGTCTTGAAAAGTACTATGATACGGAGGATGTTCCGACCATGACAAAGGACCGGTATGCCGGCTTTGAGCGGACTTTTGATGAGGATGACCGTATTATTTGGGAGGCGTATTTTAATCTGGATGGATCCTATATTCACTTCTCTGAGGGTTATTGTATTGTGGAGATCGAGTACGATTACTCGAATAATCCCTCGGTGTATCGGTACTATGATCAAGAGAATCTGCCTGCTGTTCTATTCAAAGGATATAGCATCAAGAAACTGATGTATGATGAAAACAGGAATATTATTCGGGAATCCTATTTTGATGCACTTGATTATCCGATTCGTTCCTCAGATGGCTATGCGGCTGTTGAGTGGAAATACGACCTTAAGGGACGGGTGACAGGGGAATACTATTTGGATGAAAGCGGGTTTCCAATGCTTTGCCCGGATGGTTATGCAGCTATCAGCTATGAGTTGGATGATGCTGGACAGATTGTACAGCAAACGTACCTGGGAATTTCTGGTATGCCGGAAATGCTTCCGGATCATTACGCAGCAGTTCAGATGAAGTATGATGAGAAAGGACATCTGATTCGGGAAACTTACTTGGATACGGAAAATCGTCCAGTCATGACAAAAATGGGGTATGTAAGTATTTTCTGGTCGTATGACGAGGATGGATATGTTGTCTCTGAGATGTATTTGAATGAAAATGGGATCAGCATTGCACTTGCGGATGGTACTGCCCGGAAAACATTTGAGGTAGATGCTCTTGGCCAGGTACTTCGTACGCACAGACTTGATCTGTTTGATAATGAGATTGAAGAATAAGTTTCGGAATGATCGGAATTAAAGGAGCTAGGTTCATGAGAAAAGCATTGTCAGTAGTGCTGGTTTTACTGCTTGTTATAGCTATAAGTATAGGAGGGTACTTTATTTTACGTCAACGCCAGATACAACGGGCAGATGAAGCTGCTCGTCTGGCGATTCAGCGCAAGATGGTACCGCTGCAGCAGCAGAAACGGGCAATTCTTGATCAGATGAACCTGCTTCAGCGTGAATACGAGGGAAAGCTGGCAGAAACTGCAACGATTCAGTTGGTCTTCTCAGATCTGGATGAACGGCTGTATCTTGAGGCTTTTCCTGTGATGCTGCAATATGGCTTTAAGGGAGTTATGGTGCTTTCTGAGGATCAGGTTCCTGGACAGCCAGGGCTCATTACAATACGTCAGTTTGAGGAAATGGTTAGAGATGGCTGGACGTACTGCATAAATTGGGACGGAGAAAGTGTATTGTGGGATGCTTTTACCGAGGTACAATGGAAAATGCCGGAAAGTACACTTGATATGCCAGATACCGTCTATCTGCCGCCAATGACCTATACTGGAGATATGGACCTGCGCCTCCAGCGACAGGGCATACGCATGCTGATTCATCATGGAGAACAAGGCCTTCTTATGGATATTGAAGGCCAGGAAAACAGCCTTTGGCATATTGGGGCGGTTTCGTGGCAGGAAAGCTCAGCACGTCAAATTCTCGCAGAATGTGTCAGCAAACGCACGAATCTGGCATTTGACGTAAATTTTGCTAATTATACACTGGAAGGTTTTCAGGATCTTCTTTATGCGATTACTACATATCAGAAACTCAATACTATGGAAGTAACCAGCTTTGCCGAGTTAAAAGTTCTCTTTGCAGATGACCCTGAGAACAAACGATGGGTCAACATTGATGCATTGAACAAGGAAATGGATATTCTGCAGAATCAACTGGATATCCTTGATTTGAGGATTACAGCGATCTCTCAAGGAAAATCTGAGAGTGAAATTGAAGAAGCGCTTGAACAGATGCAAACAGAGGAATCATCCACCTCTGCTATTGAAAATGAAATTATGAGTCTGAGAACGGAGATGGATCGGTTCAGCCGTGAACATCCATATCAGGTAGTGGGTTCAGCAAATATTGAACTTCTTTTTACAAGCTGCAATGCTTCATTGTTTACCGAGGTTTATCCCAAGCTTCATGGTGGGAAAATGACAGCGTGTATCGGCCTGACACAGGATGAAATGCCCGGACTTCCAGGAAAGATTACCATCGAACAGTTTTCCGCCCTTCTCAACGAAGGATGGGACGCATGCCTTATGTGGAATGGGCAGGAAATCCTTTCAGACTATCTTTCCGATATGCGGAAGATCATGGAATCATTATCGCTTGAGTACCCAACAAATCTATATACGCCGTATAATACCTATACAGAAATGGTTCGGCAAACTGCCCAATCCAATGGATTTACGACAATCATTCACCATGGTGAAATGGATCTTCCGGTGATTGATTATCCAGTAAGTGCTCTCTTCTGGGAGGCGGGATGTATTGAATGGAACGCCGAAAGCAGTGGAACGTTATTTGAAAACATGGTAGAGGATGCCAAAAATCTTGTTGTTGTTCTCGACAATGGTGAGGCGTATCCAACCATTTCAAGTGGACTTTCTACGTTGCTTGAGGATACACGAAACATGGTTACTACAGGACGAATTAAGTTTACGAGCCTTCATGAAGGGCTTGAGATGCAACTCGAAGCAGTAGAAGCCCGAGAACGTGTGAACCAGGTACGTGAACAGGGACTTCAGGATTTTGAAAATCGAATTGCTGAGGCTGAAGCTAGACTGAAGGAATAATCGCGGAATCATCAGCGAGAAGAATGTTGCTGTGTACATACATCCAAGAGCAAAGAGAATTTGCCTGTAACCGGAGCAGTCTTCTACCCTAGCCCCAGTGGTCTTTATATTCGAGATAGATTGATTCAGCTGACGAGGTTAAATCATTTGTTCGCAGCAATATCAGCCCCAATTGTGGCTCGAGATGCTCATATTCTTCCTCAGTATGTTTTCTGTCTCCTATACACTTTTTACGGTCATAACATAATTTGTCATGCATCAGAGAGTTTGTAGATTGGGCTTTGTGAGCAGTTGCTTGTGAAAAAATGCACGTGGTGAGCTATTCAATAGAGAAACAGGGAAGCTAGCCTTCAGTGGCTGGCTTCCCTGTTGTTTCTATGGAGGATCGTTTGAGAAAATTACTGGAATGGCGGTAGAGATGTGAGCAATCCTTGACAAGCAGGAAAGTGGACGTTTACAATTACGGATAAAGTTGTGGACGTATATTCATTTGGAACGGAAACCTTTTGAAAGCTTCTATGTTGATAAAACTGATCTTTCAAAAACTTGGTAGAAGAATGATGACGGCGATGTACACGGGGGAGCGGGAATTCATTTTCCCGATTTGAATCATCTGTATGTGGTGAAGATCACATCGGATAAACCAATGGCTATCCGCTTTACGGAGAAAGAAGTGTTTGAACACTGGATCAGCAGAGCCTTGGTAAAGCCGGATACGAATCTGAATATGGGAATCTGGCATGCGATGCAAGGTGAGCAGAGCCTTTACAGATCCGGTGAAGTGGCAAATGCTGCTATTTGCCACTTCCAGGAAGGATAAGAGAGGAATAAGGCAATGAGAATTGCAACAATGGTTTTTCGGATGCGAGCTCCATGGGTGCACAGCCTTAAGGAAAAGCGCATGGTGGTAAAAAGTCTTGTGGCGAAACTGCAAAATCGCTTCCATGTATCCGCTGCAGAGATAGAGGAACAGGATACACATCAGCTGATCGTGATCGGTGTTGCATCCATTATCCCCAATGATGCTATCGGGGACAGCCTGATGAATGAGATTTCTGATTTTGTGGAGGAAAACACAGAGGCGGAAATCCTGGATGAACATCGGGAGATCAGGTAAGGGACCATACTATCGTGAGATGGCGAGCGCAGAGGCAGGCACGGGCAAAACGGGTTGGCAGATCAAGGACATGATGAGGTGGCTGAAGCAAAGCAAAAAAGTCAAGCGTATGCGGGTGCTGCTCGGATGGAGAATGTTCTTAATTGGCCTATTGGAAAGACAGATGACTGCATACTGGCATTCTGCCGGGTCATCCGCCATGTGCCGTTCTGCGTAACTCTTGAGATCAATGCAGCTTTCAGATGGAGAACACAAAAGAGTAATTTTCATGGCACTGCATTTGTCCGCACCTGCCCCATAGATCGCAGACTATTGGCGCGGAACATGCGGTTTGGCAGACAGAACCATTCGAAGTGGAAAGGGCAAAACAGTGCAAGGAAGAGTGAGACGGAGCATCTGCGATGAGAAGAAATAGCAGCGGGGCCTCGGTCTCGCCGAAACGGACAAGGATGCTCTCCGGATGGGAACAGCAGGTATGAGAAAATTGGAGATGAACAGACATGAGTAAAAGGATCGTTGTTGTGAATGCAGGCCCCAGGAAGGGATGGAACACAGATACACTGCTTTCGGAAGCGGCAAAGGGAGCTGAAAGTGCGGGTGCAACTGTTGAGCGCTTTGATCTCTTCCGCCTTGAGCGGTATACGGGCTGCATTTCCTGTTTTGGCTGTAAGAAAGAAAAGTTTAAGGGACACTGTATTTGCCGGGACGGGCTGACGCCTGTGCTGGATGCGATCCGGGAATCAGATGGGATGATCATTGGCTCTCCGAACTACCTTTCAGAGATGACGGCGTCATTCCGCGCACTGTATGAGCGACTGATCTTTCAGAACCTGACCTACAACAGCGATACACCATGTTGCAATGCACATCCGGTTCCCGTACTGCTGATCATGACCAGTAACGCTCCGGATACCATGTACTCTGAACTTGTGGGACGCTATCAGCAGACGCTGAGCTTCTTTGTCGGACCGACCGATGTCCTGGTCAGCGGGGATACACTGCAGATTCCGGATTACAGCAAAACGGACTGGCCGTGGTATTTTGATGGAGCAGCCAAAAAGCAGCGGCATGAGACGGTATTTCCTCTTGAAATGGCGAAGGCACGTCGCCTTGGCGCAGCACTGGCTGGGGAGGAGCAGTAATGGCACGGATCCTATGCCTTTGCGTGCTCCTGCTGGAAATACGCGGTTTGTCCATCAGCATTGGCGGACGAAAATGGATGGCACTGGTGTTTTATACGCAGCTGTCCAATATGGTTACTGCACTTTCCGCACTGCTATTGATTGTCCTGGGTCAGCTACCCTGGATTACGGTTCTTCGGTATCTCAGCACCTGCATGCTTGTTATGACCTTCTTTGTAACCACATGCGTGCTGATTCCGATGGGCGGAGATCCCCAAAAGCTGCTGTGGTCGGGGAATGGGCTCTATCATCATGTGCTCTGTCCGATTCTCTCCACGCTGTCCTATATTTTTGCTGAGCGACATGTTGGTGGTGCAGTTATCTGGCTTCCGGTTTTGGTGACGCTTGTATACGGAATCATCATGCTGTGCCTGAATGCCCTGCGGAAAGTGGATGGACCATATCCGTTTTTTCGCGTGCACAACCAGTCAGCCTTTATGACTGTACTGTGGGTAGTTGTGCTCATGGCTGTAATGGCTGTGATCGCGGCACTGGTGTGCTTTTGTGCCGCCTGAATTCGCCTTTCGTGAGCAGGGCAGGAACAAAGAAGGAAGCGGGAATGATTCAAATCAAGGAGTTTGTCAGGTGACGAGCACTGGCAAAAGTCACTACGCCGAAAGACCAGGTTGCTCGTCAGAGGGGAAAATGGAGTTCTGCCTTTGGGCGGGAGAAAGGAATGAGGGATATGAACGCGATTTACCATAGAGTGAGCATTCGCAAATTTCAGGAGCGGCCAGTGGAGGAAGAAAAGACGCAGGCGATTCTCCGTGCGGCCATGCAGGCTCCCTCTGCAGCCAATCAGCAGCCATGGGAGTTTTATGTGGTGACGGATAGGGAAAAGCTGAGGGCATTATCTGAAACCAGCCCGTATGCCGGGATGACGAAGGACGCACCGGCAGCGATTGTCCCTGTTTATCGTGTGGACTGTGCCATCCTCGAATATGCAGAGATTGACATGTCCATTGCGCTCCAGAACCTGTGGCTTGAAACGGATGCGCAGGGCCTTGGAGGTGTGTGGCTGGGGATTGCGCCGATTGAGGAGCGGATGCGGGCGGTAGAAGAGGTGCTGAACATCCCAAGTCATTTACGTGCATTTGCGATCTTTCCGTACGGATATCCGGCAGAGGAAAGGAAACAGCAGGATCGATTTGATGAAAGTCGGATTCACTATGTGTAACCTCAGCGGGATATCCGGAAAGAGAGAATGAGAATACGGAATCGCCCTGGAAGGGCCAGATAACTGGCAAGGCTTAAAACAGCTTCCGTGATGAAACAGAACTCAGTGGCGGTTGTGCCCTTGTCACTGCGATACGGGCTGGCAGCCTGAGGATCATTATTTACCCCATCGTCAAACGAAAGGAGACTTACAATGAAACGAATTCTAACTGGGCTGTTGTCGCTTTCTTTGCTGCTGTTTGCAGGTGTGGCGGGAGCCGAAACTGCAGGCGGTTCGACGCTGCTGTATCAGGGACACGGCAGCCTTCGGATTGTTACCGGTGAGGGCAAGGTCATCTATGTGGATCCCTATGCCGGTGAGGGCTATGATTTGCCGGCAGACCTGATTCTGGTATCCCATGGACATCCGGATCATAATGCTGTGGATCGGATTGAAAACCGGAATGACGGCTGCCAGATCATCTACAATACGGATGCTCTGGTGAACGGGGAATACAAGATCTATGACCTTGGCTATGCCACGGTGGAGGCAGTTCAGGCGGGAAACAACCGCAATCATGACATCAATACCTGTGTCGGCTGGCTGATCACCATGCCGGATGGAGTCTCCGTCTACGCGACAGGGGACACCTCTAAGACGGATCAGATGGCAGAGCTTGCTGATCGGGACATCCACTATGCCTTCTTTGTCTGTGATGGCCGCTTCAATATGGACATGGACGAGGCGATTGAGTGTGCAAAACTGGTGGGAGCACGGAACAGCATCCCCTATCATATGGCTCCGGGAAGTCTGTTTGATCCGGAACGGGCAGAGCTGTTTGATGTGCCCGGAAAGCTGATCATCCCGGCCAGTGAGGAGATTGTGCTTGAGTAAACCGTTACATTTCCCCGACAGGCCGGAAAGAAATGATAGACAAGACCAACAATGTGCCTTAGAACTGAAAACGAAATGAGGAAAGATCCATATGTTTTACTTTTTACTTCCGACGCTGATGTCTTACAACATTCTGCTTCTGGCTGCCGCGGTTATTCCGGCTTTCTTTCTTATGGTCAAAGTGTATCGCTCGGATCGCCTTGAGCGGGAAAGCCCGGCGATCCTGTTGTCACTGGTTAAGGCAGGCATTTTGTCCTCGCTTATTGCACTTGTACTTGAGCGTGTACTCAGCATGCTGCTGAATGTGACAATTGCAGATAAGAAAGTATACCAGGCACTGCTGTATTTTGTCGTCGTTGCCTTCTCTGAGGAAGGGGCCAAGTACTTTATGCTGCGCCGAACGACATGGGAATCGCGGGAGTTTAACTGTCAGTATGACGGAGTCGTGTATGCGGTCTTTGTCTCACTGGGTTTTGCATTGTGGGAGAATATCAGTTACGTTATGCACTATGGCATTTCAACGGCAATTATTCGTGCTGTGACGGCCATTCCGGGGCATACCTGCTTTGGCGTGTTCATGGGAATTTTCTATGGTATTGCCAGGAAGCTTGCCAATCAGGGCAAACAAGACAAGGAGAAGCTGTATCAGGTGCTGGCTGTACTTATCCCTGCGCTTTTGCATGGCGCCTATGACTATATTGCAAGCATTGAGTCAGGAACATGGTTTTTTGTCGGATTCATTGCACTCATGTTTGTATTTTCCTATGTGCTGATTGTTCGATCTGCAAGGCAGGATCGCTATATCTGAACACATCGCGCATGGGTTGTCCTGGATCCTTTGAAAAGGCAGAATCGGTGGATGAACCATTGCATGCACGAGTGGAGATATTCCCATCGCGTAAGAGATGGTTTCGTCAGGAAGCAGGTACTTTACAAAATTGCTTGGGGAACCAACAGACCTCAATGCACCTGTGGAGGAGTCATGCCCATCGCGTACGCGATGGTTTTGTCAGAAAGCAGGTACTTGGCATATGGCTTGGCGAATCAACAGACCCAAATGTACCTGCAGAGGAGAACAGACAAATGCAAGATAGTGCAAGAGCTCGCCTTATGGAAGGGAACAGAGCTTCCCTGATGAGGGTGGATACATCACGGCTTATAGAGGCTGCGAAAGGACAACATCCCTATGCGATCATTGTCTGCTGCTCGGATTCTCGTGTGATTCCGGAACAGATTTTTAATGCTGGCATCGGGGAGCTCTTTGTGATCCGTGTGGCAGGCAATGTGCTTGACAATCATCAGATCGGCAGCATTGAGTATGCGGCAGGACATCTCCACTGTGGGCATATCGTCGTACTGGGGCATACGGGATGCGGAGCAGTTGCAACGGCTCTTGCTGGTGGAGGAGACGGGTTTATACGCTATATTACGGAGGACATCCTGTCTGCTGTAGGCGGCGAGCGTGATCCCGACAAGGCTTGTTGTCTTAATGTCATGCATGCGGTAAACCGACTCAAAAAGGAGTTCTCGGATCACCCGGAGGTAGGCAGGGCAGTCATTGAGGGTGCCGTTTATGATATTCGGACCGGAGAGGTCCGGTGGCTTGAGCCGGAGGGATAAGCAATTGAGGGGCAAACGGAAGCCTCCATTTACTGTGTCAGGGTTCTGTTGTACGGAGGAAAGCCTCCTGTATCTGTGGAGAGGCGTAAATTGGCCAATCTCTTTGTCTCAGCAGGATGACAAAAATGGTGCAGTGGCAAGGCGAGGACCGGAGAAAATAAGAAATGATCTATATCATGAGACACGGAAAGACGGACAGGAACAAGGCAAATGTCCTTCAGGGACGAAGCGACGATCCGCTCAATGCAGAGGGAATAGAACAGGCAAAGGAAGCGGCAGCGAAGCTTCGAAGCATTCATTTTGATCATGTGTTTTGCAGTCCGCTGATTCGGGCCGTAGAGACGGCAGAACTTGTGGCACCGGATGTAAAGCCGGTCATTGATGAACGCCTGATTGAGATGGATTATGGTCCCTGGGAAGGCGCGGACCTCGTGCATCCTGCTCCAGAGCTTCTGGCATTTTTCAGTGATTTTGTGAGCCGGCCTGCACCGCCAGGGATGGAATCCCTGGCATCCGTGACTGAGCGGGCAGCGGATTTTATCCGGGATATTCAGGATGCGCCGGGAACATTCTGATTTCAACGCATGCCATTGCGATGAAAGGACTGTTGGAAGTACTGACGCCGGATTCCGGAGGCCGGTATTGGTCAAAGTACATTGGAAACTGTGCGGTATATGCTGCAGAGAACATTTCTGGGAAAATCGGAGCACCATTTGAACTTTGCTGATGAAAGGACAGGGCAATTCGCCAGTCTAAACACTCTAAGGGCATGTGGATGTTCTTGAGAAACTGGATTGCTGTGAGTAAGGAATCATCTGTCAGGTGGATGGAACAGAGGAGTTGGCCTGTTTGCGCAGCATACAGTTTGTCAGGTAACGAACACTGACAAAAGTCCCTATGCCGAAAGACCAAGTTACTCGTCAGAGGGGATCTGTGAGATGGGAACATTTTTGAACCCGGGGAAAAAGGCCTATCAGATGGCGCAGAATTCAGAAATCTTTGTTGATAAAAGTGAAATGATTTCATATCTGAATTCTGTGGTTAATACCAGCCAGAGATATGTCAGTGTCTCCAGACCGCGCAGATTCGGCAAATCAATGGCTGCTGAAATGATTTGTGCCTATTATGATCGTGAGGCAGATAGCAGAGAGTTATTTGAAGAGCTGAAAATCTCCCGGATCGGTTCTTCCGGGAATGAAGCCGGAGTGAATCAGTGGGATTTATATCTGGGCCGGTTTGATGTGATTTACATTGTAATGACGAGGTTCTTCAAGAAGCAAATCACAGTTGAAGCCGCTTTGTTGAAACTTCAAAAACTGATCATCAGAGAGATGAAGAAAGCATACCCGGAGACTGATTTCTATGATGAGACCGATCTGATTCAGGCTATAGAGGATGTGTATTCATGTTCAGGTCGTCAGGCTGTGATCATCATAGATGAGTGGGATGCGGTGTTCAGAGTCAGGCAAAATGATAAAGAGGGACAGACGGAATATCTTGATTTTCTGCGTGACTTAATAAAGGAAAACTCCAATATTGCTCTTGCATATATGACGGGAATTCTGCCAATTAAAAAATGTGGCGAGCATTCCGCTTTAAACATGTTCACCGAGTATTCGATGACGTTCCCGAGGCAACTTGCAGAGTATACAGGATTTACGGAAAAAGAGGTTGCTGACCTTTGCAGGAAATACGGACGGGATTATCATGCGATAAAGGACCGGTATGATGGATATACTCTCAGCGATATTATCCCGCCTGATCCTGAGCATAAAAAGCAGGAAGCAACCGGTAAACCGCTGAAAGAAGTCAGATACTCAGTATATTGTCCCCTTTCGGTTGTTGAAGCGGTGACTACGGGGGTCATCAGGAATTATTGGAACGAAACAGAAAGCTATGAAGCCCTGGCAGAATTCATTCGTAAAGATTATGCTGGACTGAGGGATGCTGTAGTACTCCTCATGGACGGAGGAAGACTCAGAATTGACACCTCCACTTTTCAGAACGATATGACGGCATTCCATAGCCGGGATGATGTATTATCCCTTCTTATTCACCTTGGATATCTTGGCTATGACGATGAGACCAGCGAGGTCTTTATTCCGAACAAAGAAATCCTGGATGAGTTTAAAACATCCACAAAGGGGAATGAATGGACGGATATATTTAGGGCATAAGAGATGTAAGAAAAGCTTATGAATGCCACATGGAACGGTGACGCAGATCGGGTAGCAGAGCTTGTTGAACAGGCACGTAACCATGCTGGAAATAAAACCTATAATGACGAAGCAGCATTGTCCTTTAGCATCCAGCTCGCATACTATGCGGCACATAAGTATTATACGGATATACTGAAGCTGGATACGGGGAAAGGTTACGCGGATGTTGTGTATATTCCAAGTTTCAAGTATTCCGATAATCCTGTACTGCTCATAGAACTCATATACAACCATGATGTGAATGTTGTGATTGAGCAAATAAGAAGGCAGAAGTATCTGGAGAGGCTGGCACATTACAAAGGGAATATCCTAATCATCGGAATCAATTACGATAAAGATGTACTGAGTACGGATCCGGAATTCAAACATCACTCGTGCATGATTGAAAAAGCATAGCTGAATTGTAAAGACGTGGACAGGCATTGGATGATCTGGTATCAGTAATGAACGGGATGATGCCTATGGATAAAAAGAAGGCAAATTCCAATCAGAACCAACAGATAAAGAGAAAATGTACGTACTGTCTCCGGAGACAGTGGAACACATGATTGTGATAATTTGGCACACGAAAAATGTTGAATAAAGGATTAAGGCTATTGACTTTTTTGAGCGGTATTGGATATAATTAGGCGAATTGGACATAGTGTATCCGATTGACTTAAAGAGAGCTTATGAAGGAGGTTAAACATGGCGTATTCTACAAGGTATGCAAAACCAGATATGGTGAATTTGCCTCCTGATTTAGGAAGAGCGATTATTAAACAGATCTTGAGCACACCTAAACCTGACGATGAAAAATTGAATGCTGAAGCCAGAAGACTTGAGAAAGAGATGATAAAAGTTAGGGACAGAGAAGATGCTCAATGGAAAGCTGCAAAGTGAACTGTTTTACTGTAACCATCTCGGCGTGTCTGATCATGATGAACAGGATATCATAAATTTCACGATACGAGACGAAAATGGGTCGGGATTGTTACGGTATATTAGATATCTCGCTTTTCCAGAAGAAGACGCAGGGACAATGAGGACTTACATTGTAAGAGACAACCGATCCTCTGAGATGGTGGGGTATTTTTCGTTGAAAGCTGGACTAATTTCGCATAATGAGCGAGATATCCTAGTTGTTGATGAAGAAACTGGCGAAGCGGTTATTGATGAGGAGACAGGCGAGATAAAGACGAGAAGAGTCTTTGATACTCTTCCGGGTGTTGAACTTGCTAATTTTGCAGTGAATCAGAGATATATAGATAATCTCCAGACCTGAAAGGTGTAGGACTTGTTATCTATAATTCTTTCATCCTTCCAATAATCAGAGAAGCTGCTGAGACCATTGGTATTCGGATTCTCTATCTTTTTGCGCTTCCATACGATGATTTGATTCATCGCTATGAAACCTACGGCTTTTCTAGATTAGAGGAAGACCTTGAGGCTGAGCTTCATGAACTATTGTATTCTCTGCCTGCAAACGCGCAAAAATGAGCTTGACATTCTGGAAACATTTCTTGAATTGACATGGAAAAGATGAAATAATCGAGTTGACTTAGTAAGCACAGAATACTTCATACGAGGGGTGCAATACGTATTATTTTGTCACAAAACTGGCGCTTGACAAATTGGCTTTGCAAATCAACGGAACCAAATGGACTTGCACGGGAGGGATCGCCATGATTCTCTGTTTTTCGGGAACAGGCAACAGTCGCTATGTAGCAAAGCGGATTGCAAGGAGAACCGGTGACGATTTTATGGATCTTGCCAGATGGCTGAGAAACGGGGAAAGTTCTGAACTTGTGGCAGAAGAGTCGCTGGTCATTGTTGCCCCGATCTATGCCTGGCGTCTGCCTCGTATCGTGGAGCAGTGGATGCGAAGTGCAACATTCGGGCCGCAGGTCAGGACATGGTTTGTCATGACATGTGGGGATGAAATCGGCAATGCGGCAAAATACAATTACAGATTATGCGAAGATAAAAACCTATGCTATATGGGCACAGCCGGGATTGTCATGCCGGAAAACTATCTGCCGATGTTTGACGTGCCGGATGAGAACATGGCAGCCCGGATTATTGAAAGGGCAGAGCCGGAGATAGATCGTGTCGGGGAGAGGATTGCAGACGGGAAGCCGTTTCCGGTCCCGCGAAACACCCTTAAGGACAGGATCAAAAGCAGCCTGGTGAATCCTGCTTTTTATGCGCTCTGTGTAAAGGCAGATGCGTTCAGGGCCGGTGAGAACTGTAATGGCTGTGGAACATGTGCTACGGTTTGCCCGCTTGACAACATTCGCCTTCAAAATGGGAAGCCAGGATGGGGGAAAAACTGTACTCAGTGCATGGCTTGCATCTGTCGTTGCCCCAGGAAAGCAATTGAATACGGGAGGAGGAGTGTAGGAAAGCCAAAGTATTACTGCAAGGCCGAGCTCACGAATGATGAGACGAAAAATTTGTAATAACGTGTTTTCATGAAAGAGTTATTGGACATTTATTGGACAGGCTGTGCTATAATACCAACGAATGAGATAGACAATTGTTGTAAGGGCAAATAGAAGAGGCATCGCACCCAGCGAATGCTCTGACGTGCGGATGAAGGCGTTTATTCCCTGGATGTACCGGGGACAAGGAATATGACAAAGGAACGAAAGGAGCGCATCAAAATGAAGTTTTCAAAGGAAGAAATGATGGAAATGATCAAGGGAAATGGCAGCCAGTATGTAGAGAAATTTAAAAAGGTGGCGTCTGATCAAAAATGGAAGGAAAGAATCGAAAAGCATACCGCAGCATACAAAGCATTTGTTGCAAACGGTGGGGATGTGAAATCTCTGACCAAAGGACAGATCTATGACTATCTCAGGAAAACAGAGGGAGACGATATCGCGTACTACTTTATCAAGTATACGGATAAGAAGCGGATTCCGAAAATTCCTCAGCTGCCAAAGATTCCCGGAGTACCGGATGTACCAGATGGCAATACTCTCGCAACGCTTAAGGAATTTGCCAAAAAGTATATGAGTGAGTACAAGGGTGCCGAAAAGAAAGCCTAAAGGCTCATTGTGAGATGGTATCAATCTGAGTATTTACCTGTTAGTTTTGAGCCCTCCCATTTTCAGGGAGGGCTGTTCAATGAATTTTGCGGGTTTATGATGAAGGCAAGGGATGCGTCTTATCGAGAATCTCCATGGATCGTCGGATAAGAGCTGCCTTTTCAGGAACGAAATCGTATAAACCTGTGAAGCCAAGTCCATCGTGTATGGGATGGTTCTGCCAGCAGCAGGTACAGGGCAGAGGGGCTCAGCAAATGGGTCAGGCAGAATGTGCCTGCAAAAGGGATATGCCCATCGCGCAGCGATGGTTCTGCCAGCAGCAGGTACAGGGCAGAGGGGATCGGCAAATGGGTCAGGCAGAATGTGCCTGCAAAAGGAGACAAGATATGCCAGCATGGGACCCGGAAACGGAAAACCGGTTGATAGAAAAAAGAAGGACAGCGCTTGCGGGCGGCGGAGCAGAGAGGGTTCAAAGCCAGCACGAGAAGGGCAAGATGACGGCACGGGAGCGGATTGACTGCCTCCTGGATACCGGGTCATTTTGCGAAATTCAGAGCATGGCGGAATCAAGGAATCCGGATATTGGCAAAAAGCATCTGTCCGGGGATGGCGTCGTAACCGGATGGGGAACCATAGATGGGAGAACCGTGTGCGTTGCCGCACAGGACTTTACGGTCATCGGCGGAACCCTGGGGGAAATGCATGCCAAAAAGATCTGCCATATCATGGACATGGCGCTTCGAATGCGGGTCCCATATATCAGCATCAATGATTCCGGTGGTGCCCGCATTGAGGAGGGAATCAGCAGTCTGGATGGGTACAGCGGGATATTTTTGAGAAATACGAAAATGTCCGGTATTGTGCCGCAGATTTCCGTTATCCTGGGACCCTGCGCCGGAGGGGCGTGTTATTCGCCGGCGATTACGGATTTTATTTTCATGAACCGAAAAACCGCCAGCATGTTTATCACGGGACCGACGGTTGTCGCGGCAGTGACCGGTGAAACGGTGAGCACCCAGGAACTGGGCGGAGCTCGGGTGCATGGGGAAAACAGTGGCGTTGCTCACTTTATCTATGATGATGACCGTGAGTGCCTCCTGGGGGTCAGAAAGCTGCTTGCCTATCTGCCGGGAAACCGGGATGAGCGCCCAAAGGGGTGCCCGTCAGCTGAACCGGCAGGAGGTCCTGATATTGCAAGCATCGTGCCGGACAATCAGCGGCAGCCATATGAAATCCGGGATGTGATCCGTGGGATTGCAGACGCGGATTCGTTCCTTGAAATCCAGAGCGGCTTTGCCCGGAACGTCGTAATCGGGCTTGCCAGGATTGAGGGGGAAACGGTGGGTTTTGTTGCCAATAATCCAAGGTGGATGTCTGGAACGCTGGATATTGATTCCTCAGAAAAGGCGGCGCGGTTTGTGCGGTTCTGTGACTGCTTCGGGATTCCGCTTGTGACACTGGTGGATGTTCCGGGATTCATGCCCGGCCGTGCACAGGAGCATGGCGGTATCATCCGCCGTGGTGCAAAGCTGCTGTATGCGTTTGCAGAGGCGACGGTTCCCAGGATTACGGTCATTCTGCGCAAGGCGTTTGGCGGGGCGTATATTGCCATGAACAGCAAGGGCATGGGCGCGGATCTGGTCTACGCATGGCCGACGGCACAGACGGCGGTCATGGGGGCAGAGGGCGCCGTGACGATTCTCTATGGAAAAGAACTGAAAGAAGCGGCGGATCCCGCTGAGGAGCGCAGGCGCCTCGTGGAGGCATATGAACGGGACTATATGAATCCGTATATTGCCGCAGAGCGGGGATATGTGGATGAGGTCATTCTGCCGGGAGAAACGCGGGCACGGGTTGCCGCAGGGCTGCGGGCGCTGCGGCAAAAGGACAGGAAAACGGCGGGATACCGGGAACACGGAAACATTCCGCTGTAGCGCTGCAACACAGGAGTCATGCCAGCTGTCACGAAGCAGGGACCTGACAAAGCCGCGTGGCAGATCTACTGCCCAAAGGTGCCTGCAGATAAAACGAAGAGCTGGCGGAGGGAGCAGAGAATGGACGGATTCCTTGAAACCGTTGCAGAGACGCGGTTTTCGGATTTTTCCAGCGGCGGAACACTTCATTTTTCAAAGCCGTTGATGTACTTTGAAAAGGCGCGCTTTGCCGTGGCGGAGAAATCCTGCATCTTTGAGGTGCTGCGGGCGGTCCGGCCCGGAGCGGAGATCACATTTGTAGTGATCCGCGTGAGGCTTGATGTCAGGGAAACGGTCCGTCTGCCTGCCGGAGAGGTTGAGCGGCCCATGCGGGTCAGGACCTGGCTTGACCCGACGCCAATGTACCGGATGACGTTTCGCCAACAGCTGCTGGATGCGACGGATGAAACGGTGCTGGTCGAGGCATTGATTGATGTTGTGATTCTGGTAGACGGCGAGGTATTGCGGCAGTATCCGGCAGAGGTCCGGGAGTGCCTTGAGACGTACCAGCGAAATCTCAATAACAGTGGGAGAGAAGGAAACTAAAGCATGCAGATCACCTATGTGTTTCCGGGACAGGGATCCCAGAAAAAGGGAATGGTTCGAGCGCTTGGAAAGAATGCGGACCGGGTACGGGATGTATTTGAGATGGCCTCGGAGATTGCAGGCCGGGATGTGCTGGCGCTTTGCACGGATGCAGATGAGGAAGCGCTGGGGCAGACAAGAAATACGCAGATTGCTGTGACGACGATGAATATGGCGTTTCTGCGGCTGCTTGAGCTTGAGGGAATTGAGCCGGATATCGTCATGGGCCAGAGCCTTGGGCAGTTTTCCGCAATGGTTGCCGCAGGGGCAATGAGCATGGAAAATACGTTTCGACTTGTTGTTCGGCGGGCAGAGCTCATGAGCGGCATCCAGCGAAGCGGATGCATGTGCTCCATCCTGGGCCTGGAGCTGGGTGCGGTGGAGGACATCGTATCCGAAGTGCCTGCGGAGCTGGGGACGCTTGAAATCGCACTTCAGAATGCCCGGACGCAAATCGTGCTGGGTGGAGATGAACCGGCGATCACTAGGGCGGCAGAGCTGGCGATGGACGCCGGTGCATTCAAGGCGGTGCCGGTACATGTGAGCGCGGCCTTTCATACCAGCATGATGAAGGAAATAGAGGCGGAGCTGGCCGAGTTTGTCGACACGCTGCCCATGGAGGAGCCACGGTGCCGCATGATCCTGAACTGCAAAGGCGACTTTGGGGCAAATGCCAAGGAGATCCGGGAGGATCTAAAAAATGCCACGTGTCACCGTGTGCTGTGGGCACAGGGGCTGGCACGGATGATTGCGGAGCCGGAGCCCCTGATCTGCGAGGCTGGGATTGGCAAGAAAATGGCCGGAATGATCCGGAATATGGAATACCGGGGAAAGGTGTATCTTTTATCCGAGGCCCGGGATCTGCACTACTATGTGAAAGCGGCGCGGGAAGAGATGGATAAAAGGGGGAAAGCATAAGCGGTATGCGGAAAATGTTTGAGGATGGCACGGTGGCTCTTGTGACCGGTGCCTCGGGCGGAATCGGCCGGGCATGTGCGATCGGGCTGGCGGAGTGCGGAGTCACGGTTGTGGTGCATTACCATAACAATAAAGAGGGGGCCACGGAGACGCTCAATCAGATTCTGAAAATGGGCGGACGCGGGGCGATCATCAAGGCGGACGTGGCCAGTGAGGAAGAGGTCACGGGAATGTTCAGGAAGGTCCAGGCAGCCTTTGGCGGCATTGGAGTGCTTGTCAACAATGCCGGAATCATCCGGGACGGATTCGCCATGATGATGACGGATGAGGCATTCCGCTCGGTCATCGACACCAATCTGACCGGCGCGTTCCACTGCATAAGAGAGGCCCTTCGCATGATGATGGCCGCCGGGAAGGGGAGCATCATCAACATCTCCTCCACCAGCGGAATCACGGGTTCGGTAGGTCAGGTCAATTACTCCGCCTCCAAGGGTGGAATCATTGCCATGACCAAGACGCTGGCCAGGGAATACGCCGAAAAGGGCATTCGGGTGAATGCCGTGGCGCCCGGATTCATTGAAACCGCGATGATCCGGGCAAATCGGGAAATGTACGAGGAAAAGTATATGAGCATGATCCCGCTGGGACGGTTCGGCCAGCCGGAGGATGTGGCCTCGGCGGTGGTCTACCTGGCCTCGGATCTTGCAGGATATATAACGGGGAAAGTGCTGACGGTAGACGGCGGCATGACCATGTGAAAGGAGAAAGAAAATGGCAGTAACCGGAAAAGAGGAAATCCTTACGTATGTGAAGGAGCGGGAAGCGCTTTGCAGAGAGATTCGGGAAATGCTGGTGGAGCAGCTGTGCCTTGAAACAAACCCGGATTTTCTGACGAATGATCAGCCGCTGTTCGGGCGGGGACTGGAGCTTGACTCCATCGACTCGCTTGAGCTGGCGGTTGGCATCTTTGATCACTTCCAGGTGACCATTAATGACGGCGAGACGGAGGCATTCAGCTCCGTCAATGCCCTGGCGGATTATGTCATGGCGCATCGCAGCAATGAGGAAGCCGTGGACGTCAGTGCCGGCGGCTTCATTGATCTCGGCTGAGCGGGGATAAAGCGATGAAAATGGAAAGCAGTGTGATCTCAAAGCTCCTTCCCCATCGGTATCCCTTTCTGCTCCTGGACCGGGTCATTGATCTGGAGCCGGGAAAGCAGGCGACGGGCATCAAGAACGTGACCATCAATGAGCCGTATTTTACGGGGCATTTTCCCGGTGAGCCCATTGTTCCGGGCGTGCTTCTGGTGGAGTCTCTGGCTCAGCTGACGGCCATCATGTACTGCACGGCCTATTTCCCGGGCGACATCGACTGGGAGCATCCGGATCTCTCCGGGCTTAAGATGGAGGATGTGGCGTCCCATGTCGGGTACCTGGCGGAAATCCGGAACATGAAGTTTAAGGAGCTGGTACGGCCCGGGGATCAGGTAAAGATGCGGGTGGTCAGGAAGAATTCACTGAACAACCTGAGCCTCATTGCCTGCAGCGCATGGGTAGATAACCGAACGGTTCTTGAGGGGACGATTACGGTCAGTCAGAAACCGGTGTAACGCATAAAGGAGTTGGCCTGTTTGCGCAGCAAACAGTTTGTCAGGCAACGAGCACTGATAAAAGCCACTATGCTGAAAAACCAAGTTGCTCGTTAGAGACGTTGGCCTGTTTGCGGAGCAAACAGTTTGTCAGGTGACGAGCACTGACAAAAGCCACTACGCCGAAAGAACAAGTTGCTCGTCAGAGGAGCGCATATGTCTATTATTTCGGTTAAGAATTTTTCGAAGAGCTATGGGAGCGTTCAGGCGGTTAAGGGAATCAGCTTTGAAGTGGAGGAAGGAAGTCTGTTCGCGTTCCTTGGACCAAATGGAGCCGGAAAATCAACGACCATTGAAGCACTCACGACGCTGACAAAGTTCAGCGGAGGGGATGTGACTATCAATGGCTTTAAGCTGGGGCGGCAGGACAGCGAGATTCGAAAGTGCATCGGCGTTGTGTTCCAGCAGGGCGTGCTGGATCACCAGATGACGGTATATGAGAACCTCGTGTATCGCGGCAAACTGTATGGCTTTGATGATCAGAAGCTGAAAAAGCGGATTGAGGAAGTATCCGAAATCACAGATATTAAGGAATTCTGGGGACAGAAATACGGACGGATGTCCGGTGGTCAGATGCGCAGGGTGGACATTGCCCGGGCGATGATTCATACGCCCAAGATTCTGTTCCTGGATGAACCATCTACCGGCGTCGATCCCAAGACCCGCATGGGCATCTGGAATGTGATCAACCGGATGCAGAAGGAAATGGGGATGACCGTCTTCCTGACTACGCATTATATGGACGAGGTTGGGGATGCGGATAAGGTGGTCATCATCTCAAAGGGGCTCATTGTGGACGAGGGAACCCCGGCAGAGCTGAAGGCGAAATATACCAAGAATCACATTCTCTTCTATGATGGGGACAGCACACTGGCGGGTGACCTCAAGGCCCGGGGATTTGCCGTTGAGGATCGGGCCGATGTCATTACCGTGACGACGGACACCGACGTGGATGCGCTTGCGATTCTTGAGGAGTTCAAGGGACGCTTTGCCAAGTTTGAGGTCAAGATGGGAACCATGGATGAAATGTTCGTCAAGCTTGTGGCACTGGAGGAAAAGCAGCATGTTTAAAGATATAAGCGCATTATTCAAAAGAAACATTCTTCTGTATTTCCGACATAAGAAAACCGTAGTGATGTCCTTTTTCTCGGTGTTCATGATGCTGATGATCTACATCCTGTTCCTGGGCTCCCAGCACGTGGCCACCATAGAGCATACACTTGAACGGTACAACGTCGTTGCTGTCGAGTCGGATCTCAGCTGGCTGGTCAATTGCTGGGTACTGGGTGGTCTTCTGTCCATTGTCCCCTTTACCGCAGCCCGGGCGGTCCTCGGGCAGCTGGTGACGGACCATGAGCAGAAAATCATTAGGGACTTTAAGAGCAGCCCCCTCAGGATGGAGCGGTATCCCATTGCCCTGATCCTGGCCTCGACACTGGTGGGCATGCTGATGGCCATCGCCGTGATGCTTGTCGTCTGCACCTATATCATCATTACCAGCAAGCACATGTTCCCGCTCCTGGTGATCCTGCAGGTGATTGCCATCGTCGGAGCGCACTCGTTCATGAGCGCCTGCGTGATGAGCCTGCCGGTCTCACGCATGCGGACCAATCAGGACTACAGCACCCTGTGCACGGTCGTGGACATGCTGATCGGCTTTGTCAACTGTGTTTATATTCCCATTGGCATTTTGCCGACGGGCGTCCAGTCCTTCCTGAGATTCCTGCCCTTTAACCAGGCAACGGAGCTGCTGCGGCACACGATCTGCAAAGCGCCGATGCAGGCTGTCTTTGCAAATGTGGCGATTGAGGGCATGCAGTACTATGAGAGCTATGAAGGTGTGAGTACGAAGTTTGGCCCCTGGACGGTGCATTACTGGGTGATTATCGCTCATATGCTGCTGTGGGCCGTCGTGTTCTTTGCCCTTTTCGTGCGCTCCTTCAGCAAGAAGGACGATCAGATCGGATAGGACATCTCGGACAGTGGACATGTCAAAAACAACTAAATTAATGGTCGGATAGAGGCGCCCTGCCAATGATCAGGAAACAGGTACCTGACCACTGGCCTGGAGAATCAACAAGAATGAATTTACATGAAGAGTTGGCCTGTTTGCGCAGCAAACAGTTTGTCAGGGAACGAGCACTGACAAAAGCCACAACGCCGAAAGACCAAGTTGCTCGTTAGGAGGAGAAAATGATGAATCTTGCGAATATTATCCCGCAGGCCGCAAAGACGGAAACCATCGGCGGTCGGGAAGTGGCAATGGTATATACAACCCTTGAGGAGGAGTATGCGGCGCTACGTCAGGACTGCGGCTTTATCGATTGCTCGGATTTCCTGGCAGTGCGGATTTCCGGCGACGGCGCAGCGGAGTATCTGGATCGTCTCTGCACAAAGGATATTCAGTTTCTCAATATCGACATGCTGGCCGAGTGCATGATGCTGAATGACGAGGGGGACTCCCTTGGCATCGTGTGGGTCATGAATGTCGGGGACGATTATCTGCTGATGACAGCGGCGGAGAGTGCGGCAGATGTGCTTGCATGGATGCAGGCCCATGTGCCGGAGGATGTGACCATCCGCGAAATTACGGATCAGGCGCTTGTGGCTATTGAGGGACGGTACAGCTGGCGGATCATGCGGGACGTGTTGGATGTGGACGTCAATGGCATGCCACTTCGTGGCATCCAGGAAGTAAAGGATTTTGCAGGCGATACCCTGCTGCTGGCCCGCATTGGGCGGACCGGTGAATATGGCTATCTGGCCATGGGCGATCCCGAGACAATTCAGCGGTACGTGGAGTCCTGCTTCAGCTATGTGGAAAATGAAGGACTCAAACTGCAGTTTGTCGGTCGCGAGGCCATTGAAATCTGCATGCTTGAAACCAGTCAGCCGGATTTCAGGTATGAAAACCGCAGCAAGGGCAGCGTGTTTGAGCTGGGACAGCAGTGGCTGATCCAGTATGAGAAAGAGGACTACATCGGACGGGAGAAGCTCATGGAGCGCTTTGAGGCGGGGCAGAACCGGGCCGCTGTGCTGTTCATCGGAGATAAGGATAGCGGCATTGCGGATGGGGACGCCGTCTGTCTTGAGGATGAGTGTGTCGGCAGTGTTGTTCACGCTGTTTACAGTCCCGGAAACGATAAGACCATCGGCATTGCATTGCTGAGACGTGACCTGGCGGTCAGCGGCATCTGCCTTACTGCCGGCAAAGGCGCAACCATTGAGATGATTTCCTCTCCGGTCATTCGGCCAAGGAGCTGGGATGAAAGGATTGAAGAGTGATGAGACGCGTAGTGATCACCGGATATGACCTCATGACCGCCCTGGGATGCGGTCGTGAGGCCAATCGCCGTGTTTTCCTGGGCGAGTCCGGGATCGCAGCCAGAACCATGAGCGCCGCAGGCGAAAATGTCACGGGGATGCTGGGAGAAGCAGGACAATTGCCAGATATCTCGTTCTTTGATGATCACGGCCTGAGACCGGATCGCTGTGTCCAGATGGCGCTGGTCATCGCCGAGCGCTGCATGGCAGAGGCGGGCTTCGCGGATGTCCAGGAGGCGGAACGCTTCGGTGTCAGTGTCGGAACATCCCTTGGCGGCATGCTGAGCGGTGATACGTATCATCTGCAATGGATTCAGGATGGATTTGAGGCAGCGGACGGGGAGTATCTCAGACAGTATCCCCTTCATGCCGTGGCAGATGCCCTGGCCCTGCGGTTTGGCCTTCAGGGCTATCGGAACATCATTTCCACCGCCTGTGCGGCCAGCGGAAACTCCATCGGGTATGCCTTTGATGTGATCCGGGATGGAAGCCAGGACATGATGCTGGCGGGCGGTGTGGATCCGCTCAGCCGGTTCTCCTTCTCCGGCTTCACCGCACTCAAGGCCATTGATCCGGAGCCCTGCCGGCCATACAGTCAGAGCCATGGAATCAATCTCGGCGAGGGCGCAGCGTTCTTTGTCCTTGAGGAATACGAACACGCGAAAAAGCGTGGAGCGACCATTCTGGCAGAGGTTCTCAGTTGCGGACTGTCCGGGGATGCATATCACCAGACGGCACCGGCCAAGGGCGGTGTGGGCGCGATCCGTTCCATGCGCGCGGCGCTTGAGGAAGCCGGGCTCGAGCCTGCAGACATCAGTTACGTCAACGGGCATGGCACTGGAACCGGCGCCAATGATGTCAACGAGACCCTGGCATTTCGTGAGGTGTTTGGCGACACGGAGATTCCAATCAGCAGCACGAAGGGAGCCACCGGGCATTGCCTGGGTGCGGCCGGTGCGGTGGAATGTGCGTTCTGCCTCATGACCCTGCAGGAAAACAGGGTTCCGCCAACGGTTCGGTTTGAAAACGGCCAGGACAATGGCATCGACTACGTTCCCAACGTGTCTGAGGAAAGAACCGTGGAGCGGGTGCTTACCAATTCCTTTGCCTTCGGTGGCAATAACTGCAGCCTTCTGATCGGAAAGGCGGGAACGGGAAAGGAGCCCGCTTATCCTCTGGGATCAGAGGATCGGGCAGAGGAAATCGTCATCACCGGCATCGGATGTGTCGGAACGGGCGGCGCAGATCCTACGGAGCTTTTTGATACCTTTTCCACCCGGAAAAAATGCACCGGGCGAAATGTGAACTGGGAGAATGCCCCCTGGGCGGGAAAGTATTCGGCAAACATGCCGGAAGTTCCCTATAAAAAGTATATTCCCGCGCCGATGCTTCGCCGGATCGACGGCATCACGCGGCTGACCATGGTAGCCGGTCGGCAGGCCATGACGGATGCGAAATGGAATATCACCCGGGAGCGGATGAACCGCACGGGGGTCATGTATGCCACCGGCACGGGGCCGCTTGAAACCATTGAGAGCATCAGTCGGTCCATGCTGACCCGCGGCATTCATGCAGTGGACCCGTCGGCGTTTCCCAACAGCGTGCTGAACGCCGCACCGGGAAACCTCAGCATTGCGTCTCAGCTGAAAGGCCCGATTTCCACCCTGTCGGTCGGGCAGGTCTCCGGCCTGATTGGCATTGACTATGCCGCGCGGGTGCTGCGGCACCATCAGGCAGACGCCATGATTGCCGTCTCGGCAGATGAGGGATGTGATCCGCTGCAGATGGGCTTTGATAAGCTTGGCTATACCTCTAAAAACGGGCTTCCTGCCGGTGCACATGGGGCAGATGGTCTCATCGTTGTTCCCGGCTCTACCGCTCTCATGCTGGAGCGCAGAGGGGATGCAGAAAAGCGGGGCGCCAGAATCTATGCCACCATTCGTGGCTTTGGCATGGCCTCAGATAACAGCCCGATTGCCGCCTTCAGCGGAAACAGTGATGTTCTTGTCAAGGCCGGAAAGCTGGCCATGGAGGAGGCAGGACTTGTAAAAACGGATCTCTATGTTTCCTCCTGCTGTGGTGTCCCGGCCTTTGATCGGGCGGAAGCCATGGCCATAGCCGCACTTACGGATACCAACACCATGGTCATTGCACCGGGAGCACTTCTCGGAACGCCCATGGGCTCAGCCGGTGGATATGGCCTGTTAGCCGCGCTCTACAGCTTTGAAAGCGGACAGGTGGCGGATATGCCGGATGGGGACTACGTCATCGCACCGGACCTGGCTGCCTATCTTCACAAGGGTGAAAACCGGAAAGCGGAGATTCAGACGGCCATGATTACGGCCACCGGATTTGGCGGCAGCTGTGCCTGTCTTGTGATTGAAAAGGAGCCTCAAGGTGAGTGACAAGTCGACGGTAATGGAAATCAAGGAGCATGTGCGGATCACCGAAACCGATCCATATGGCATTGCGCATCACAGCAGCTATGCCGTATGGGCGGAGATGGGGCTCAGAGCACTCCTTGCTTGGAAAGGGTACAAGCAATATGAGCTTGCCTCATTTGACTGTAAGTATCTGAAAAGCGCCAAAGTCGGGGATGAAATCCTGATTCGTGTTACCGCGGACCAGGGAAAGGGAGACGGCGTGTTTCGTTTTGTCATCCTGAGAGGGAACACGGTCCTGGCGCAGGGAAGCATGCGTGTGCGCTAATACCGGAGGCAGAGAGATGATTGAGATACTCTATGCCAGGACCGAGGACGTTGGACGAGAAACACTTCTTAGTGGTTCGGACCCTGAAACCCTGGAGCGGGTCAAAGCCTGTATGCGGCCAGGACGGGGAGAAGAGATTGCGCTTGGGCGCTATCTGGCACGCCTGTTTCTTGCAAAACGGGAACATATTTTTTATGAAAAGGTCGTACTGGCCCATACGATGGCCGGGCGGCCTTATTTTGAGGGCCGGGATGAGCATGTCTCTATCAGCCGGGATCGCGGAGCCGCGATTGCGCTGGTGGGACAAAGAAAGGCCGTCTGTGATATGCAGAGCATCCGGCGGTTTCCCGGCGCCGCAGTCCGGGGCTTCTTTTCGCAGGCAGAATATGAACGGATCCGGAAAGCAGAGGATCCGGATCTTGAGATGACCCGGATTTTCAGTCAGCGGGAGTGCATGGTCAAATGGCTCGGACACCGGCCCGATCTGGCAGGCTGGGATGCTGAGGAGATGCGAAAACAAATGGCGCCGGACGCGAAGTTTACCGAGACGCAGTGGGATGGACACAGGATCTGCGTCCTGGGTCCGGATGAGGAGCTGCAGGTTTTCGGGCTTCATGGAATGGATAAGGGAGAAACGGAGGGCATGCAATGAAAGTGCTTGTCATCAATGGAAGTCCACGGGGGGACGCGGGGAATACCATCCATATTACCAATGCCTTTCTTAAGGGCATGAGCATGATCCGGAAGGATGATGAGGTGGAACGCGTCAACCTGATCGACAAGAACATCGGATTCTGCCGGGGATGCTTTTATTGCTGGAACAATATGGAGGGCAGGTGCTCTCAGCATGATGACATGGATGAGCTGCGGGAAAAATTCAAGAACGCAGATCTTGTGATCTGGAGTACGCCGGTTCATACCTTTGGCATGTCCGCCCTGATGAAAAACTTCCTGGATCGGCTGCTTCCACTGCATCTTGGCACGATGGAGGAGCGGGACGACGGCGGGGATCAGCACATTGCCCGGTACAACAAGACCGCGAAGCAGCATGTGCTGATTGCAACCTGCGGATTTTACTCCTATACCAACAATGTCGAGGCCATTGAGAAGCATTTTGAAATCATGCACAAGGGACGCCTTGAAACCATCATCTGCTGTGAAGGCGCGCTGTTCCACATTCAGCATCCGGACATCATCCGGCGTGCCAACCAGTACCTGAACGTTGCCAGGCGCGCCGGAAAGGAATACGCGTTTTCCGGGCATATCTCAGAGGAATCAAAAGAGCAGCTTCGGAAACGGTTTTATGCCAGGACGGAATATCATATTCTGGCAAATCATCACTGGACGATCCCGGAACCCGGCATGACGGAGGAGCAGCTTGAGGAAAAGCGGATCATCAATGTCATTCACTGCATGGGCGCGCTCATGAACCGGGAATCGTTCACGGGCGATATGCCCGGAGTGGCGGAATTCGATGTATGGGATAAGGCATACAAGGCGCAGCTGCATATACGGGCGGAGCGGCTTAAGGTTGTGCTTGACAGGGAGGAGTTCCTGCCTCCGAACCTGATCATCCGGGTGGAAAGCGGGCGGCTCTTTGAACTGGACGAGAAAATCCGGTTCAACCGACAGATGAATACGGATTCAGGAACGCAGGAATTCAGTGGTACACAGGCTATTGTGAACCGCATGCTGATGAGCATGAAAACCGGCCGATGTGTCACTGTGAAGATCTGAGCAACAATGCGCCAAGGGCCCATTACTTCGGGAATATGGTAAATCAAAAAGGGAAGATTCGGCAGAGGGAAACATATGGTTCAGTATCGATACTATGAGGACAAGGACGCGGAACAGGTGATGGAGCTGTTCCGCAGAAATCGGTTCTATCTTGGCAAACGACCGGCGAATGCAGAGGATTTTCGCTATGCATGGCGCGCCCGGGGCGGACTGTTTGGAATCGTCGGAGAGACGGAAACGGGGGAAATTATTGCCTTTCTGGCAGCATATCCTACCGGAGACCGGATTGTCTGCTATCCGCATCAGATCCTGCTGGGCAGCATGCTGGTGGATGAAAAGTACCAGAGAAGTCTGTATTCCCTGCCGGAGATGTATCACATGATGATACTCACGATCTTCGATCATCCGGAGTATACGACAATCATCTCGGAGGTGGATGATTTCAGGCGTCAGTCTCTCCTGATTCAGCGCTATTCCGGAGCAGTGATGCTCAATGGTGCAGTGCCGGTGGCGGATGGGGTCTATGATTTTTATAACTTTCTGCCGGGCATTCGCCGGTTCTTTGATCCCTCTTCGGCCTCAATGAAGACGAAAATGATGAAAGCGCTGCGCTCTGTGGATAAATCGAGAGCGGAGCAGCCGGACCCGGTCAGACTGGGACAGTTTGTGGATTGTGCCTATCACCTGTCCTATGGCAGGACCCGGTTCAGCGTGCATATCCCCAGCGGGCTGGTCACACAGATGGAAACGCCGGAATGGGCGCTTGGGATAGAGGACGGTCTTGATACACTGTATCTGCGCTTTGCAAAGAAGGACGGCCGTGCCCTTGTTCGTCTATATGGTAAAGACGGACAGATGCAGGAGGAAACCTGGACAGTGGGGGCCGGCGAGACGTTCAGGAAAGCCCTGCCGGAGGGGACGGAGAAGGTGTTTTTCGCACCGGAAGGGGCGGAGGACAGCTTCTGGCTGGAGCTGGGGCGAATCAGGCAGTCAATGCCCGTGAGCCCGGCGCCCATAAAACTGGGCTTTGCAGAGCTTGATCCGGAAACCGGAATCCTGACGGTCCCCGGAAAGATGGCAGAAATCTGGCCATTCATGCATTTTCCGTATCTCATCGGTGCTCTTCGGGGAATGACCCAACCGAACCTTACAATCACAGAAAATCCTGGTTCATCGCGGGGGTGCGATTCTCCTTACAGACAATTGACAGAAGCGCCACCTCACTCAACCTCGCCAGATGTAGCCCAAACGGAAGAGGAACATTGCCTGACCGCCATAGTAAACACCGCAAGCGGGACACTCCGGCGGACATATTCAGCCAAAGGGGACACCATTCGGATTCATACCTGGTATAAGGGGATGACCTCGGATTCCCCGGAGCCGCTGTTTCAGGTAAATCTGCTTGACAGGAGTGCGGTATGTACCTTTGTCGCAGAAAACGGCGAGGAAACGGAAATCGCCATTGATTATGCCCGTGATCTCAAAACGGCGTCTCCGGAAATTCCCTATGTGCTGCTGGGCGAGGAGAAGGGAAAAGCCATCCTTTCTCGGGAAATTATCCTGCGCTTTAAGGAGGAGACCTACCGGATTCAGTTTGAGCGGCCAGTAACGGCATTCCTGCAGTTTGAGTATCTTGAGATACGGCCCGTTGTCACGAAATCGGAAACAGGCAGTTATGATTTTCCGGAATGGACAATTACGAGAATCTGAAACAGGAAATGCGCCAAGGAGTATAGACAGGGTGGTGGAAATGCATGCGTGATGGACGGTCCATGATAAAACAGCGCATCTTCAGTGAGGTGATCCGTAGAGGCGAGGCAGAGCTTGGCCATTTGGCCAGGATGAATCAGGAAGCGCCAAAGGTCAACCGTGATTTCCTCACGAGATGCCTTTCTCAGAATGCGGAAACCGAATATGGGAAAAAGTATGATTTTCGCTCCATTGGCTCCTATTCCGACTATGCGGAGCGGGTCCCCATCACCGGATGGGAAGACGTGAGGCCCTGGGCAGATCTGATCGCTGAGGACGGAAAGCAGAACGTGCTCTTTCAGGACGATGTTGCCTGCTTTTATTTCACCTCCGGGACAACTGGACAGAAGAAGCGGGTTCCCTGCTCGAAAAAGGCCATGGCGACGCAAAACCGGTACCTGGTGGATGCCATGTTTGGAACGATTGCGAGGGAACTGGGGGATATCTGGTCCGAGGGAGGAATTCTGCTGGTCAATGAATCCGGGGCGAGATTCACGAAAGCCGGATTTCCGGTATTCAATATTTCCGGACGCCTGATCGATACCCAGAGAAAGCTTGCCTCCTTCCTGTACGTCTCTCCGACGGAGGCCATGCTGCCCTCCGGACCAACGGAGAGCATGACATTGCATGCGCTTGCCGCACTGGCAGATCCGACGGTTTCGGATATTGAAAGTTCGTTTGTCGTCTTCCCGGTGGAGCTGATGCAGTACATCGAAAGCCATTGGGCGCATCTCGCAGAGCAGATTGCCACCGGGATGCTGGACCCGGCGATTCGGATGCCAGCGGAGGCGCGAAAATCCCTGACGAGGCGCATCCGGCCGAATCCCGAAAGAGCCAGGCGGATTGAGGAGGTATTCAGAAACCGAAAAGGGGAAGCCTTCATGCCGGAGCTCTGGCCGGGCCTTCAGGTCATCTCTGCCGGAACAGCAGCAGACTTTGGCTTCTTTGAGCACCGGATGCGGGCATATGCCGGGGACCGCGTGCATTTTTACCATCGCGGATATACGTCAAGCGAGGGCATATTCACGATCCCGGAGTCACTGGATGATCCGGATGGCGTGCTGCTTGCGGATGCGGCGTTCTATGAGTTCCGCCTTGAAGACGGACGGATTCTCACGATGGATCAGCTTTCACAGGGGATGCAGGGCAGCCTGATTGTGACAACGGAATCGGGATTATATCGCTATGACATGCAGGAAAAGGTGAAAGTGACCGGTTTCAGTGGAAGCTGTCCGAGACTGCGACTGTTGGGAAGAGAAAGAAAGCAGCTGGATATAACGGGCGAAAAGCTTGATCTGCCACTGGTAAACGAGGCAGTGGAACGCGCCTGCGAAGCTGTTGGGACCAGACTGATCGTATATACGGTTTACCCGGACAGGACAGCAAGGCCGGTACCCAGATATGAATTCTATCTTGAAATCGAGGGCTCCGCAGATCCTCTTGCGCTTCAAAGGGCCCTGACGGCTGAAATCCGGAAGATCAATGAGGATCTGGACCGGAAGTTTGATTCCGGGAAGATCGGACTTCCGGTGGTAAACCTCCTTCCCTCCGGCACATGGAGTGCCTTTATGCAGCCACTGAGGGAACAGGCACTATCCGAGGGAAGACAGATAAAGCCGATCTGTCTGCTCACAGGAGAGGATCAGGCTGCATTTTTCAGAGAAAGAAGCCTCAAGGGATGATGATCGTGGCTTGTTTTTCATTGACTCAAGGAGCCGTGACCATCGCGAAAGCGATGACCTTGTCCGGAAGCAGGTGCTTGACAAGTTGAGGTTCTGACGCAAAAAACTCACCCAGGCACTGTGCCTGGGTGAGGAGTCACTTACAGAATGGCTTCTGAAACTGTATGTGCGTTATCGTTTTTGCGAGCAGGTAGACACAATACTGATTCATGCTTGTGCCTTCTTTTTTAGCGTTGACAGCGAGAGTCCGGTGCAGGCTTCTTGACATTCAGGGTTTGAACTGTCCGGAATAAGCGGAAAAACCGCATCGCTGTCCGGTTCGGCAATTTCAATCCCGCCTTCAATGGCCGCGGTAAGCCATACCCGTTTTGCATCCATTGCGCTTGCTACCAGATCGTCAATCGTTTCAGCGCAGGTCAGGCAGCCGGGAAGATCAGGAAACTTTGCAGTATAGCCGCCCTCTTCCATATCAGGAATGATCCCCATGCGGTAGGGAAGCGACATGTAGTAATCAATCGTTTTCATCGCTCTCTTCCTCGACGACTCAACTTCTTTTAATGTTCTTTTCATACAGATGCAATCTTCCTGGACTGGCAAGAAAAAACAGCTTATTCAGCTGCTCAAAATAGCTTGTTCAATTTTAAGAACATCAGGGAAGATCAATCCTGAGTATCCACTGCGATATAATTTGAGCACTTTCTTTGATTTGGTTTTTAATTCTGCTTCAAGCCTCCTATCGATCCGTACAGGCGCATTTCTACTATCCATATATGTGTCAGTAATATATGTTGGCGATATTGGATGCATGTTTTGAATCAAAAATACTTTATCAGCACCAAGTACTTGTCCAAATACGATCGTATCACATGGTTTTCCATTTTTTATTTTCTTTTGATAAATTGCTTTAAATTTTTGTGTCTGAGAAGAAATTGGAATGACCCAGAATAAATCAGATATTTCATCTTTAAACGAATAAAAGACAGGCCTTCCATGTCTAACGCCATTAATCGTTTCCTTATTCTTCATCAATTTCTCATCTGGAAAATCAATAAAGAATTTATCGTCAATAAAATAGAAAAACCCGGCTGAAGCATGCAATCTCCTTTTAGAAAAAGCTCCACTCATTCGAATGGAGCTTAAAAAAATTTGTGCTGGGCCATTTATTAGTCGCATCGCCCAGAAGCGACAAACATTTGGACTGGCTTATTTTTACCCCGCAACACCAGATGTGGCAAACATTTGTTGAAATTCCCATTTTATGGAAGGGATTCTCCATGATTATATTATATCAGATATTGATTTTGTTGCAATGGTGAATTTTCGTATTTATACCGATTTAATCTTCATTGCTTCAAAAGTTCTTCCTGTATATACTAAGCCGTGAAGGGAGGAATAAACATGCCACCAAAAAGAAAAGATCCTTCTGAGCATTTTGTTAAGATTAACCTTACTATGAGGCCTGAGCTTGTCAAAGCAATGGATGACTATTGTATGAGCATGGGCGGTAGACCACGTTCAAGAGTCATTACAGACGCCCTAGAAGAATACTTAACAAGGCACAAGGATGATGATCCTATGTGGATTTATGTAGGAAATAATAAGAATTAAATAAGACTAAAATGCGGATAGGATAATTATCCTATCCGCATTTTATCACATGTTAATCCACACTTTAAAAGTAAGATTACAATGCGGTTCCGTCTGCCGGATAAACAATCGAAAATTGCCCAATAAACGATTCACCATCTGTTCCTTTTTCATCATATGATCCATTAAACAAGAACTTTATGCCGTCTTATGAATCAAAATATGGTTGGTAATTCGTGCCAGTAGAATTGATTCCGAATGTACCTATAATTCTTGGCCCCGCATTTCTGAATAGCACTTTAATCTTCAGCACATCGTAGTTTGGAATCGTTAAATTGAACGACCAGAATGCAGTTGATAGAATTACGATATTCCCCGGAACGATACCAGTATAGCATAGAGGACAAAGCACAATTTTTAAGCACATAATTTAAGGACTTGACATTGTGGAAAACCCTATTGAATGGTACGGGAAAATATAAGATAATTGTATGAAAACATGTTATATTTAGGGATGCTTTCGTTTTTTTGATAGGGAGCCATGTCCATCGGATCGTGATGGGTTTGCAGAAGGCAGGGACCTGATAAATGGACTTGCTAATCAGATGGACTCCAATATACACGCAGAGAAGGCCTTTCAGATGGGAAAAAACCATCTCTGAAGCAGAGCTCCTGACTGAGATAGAATACTTCAAAACGTTGAAGAGGACCTGGGAGGTTTCGTAAATGAGAACAGAGAAAAAGAGGCTGGCACTTGCTTTTCTTGTAGTGCTGACACTGTTTATTTGTCTTTTCGGTAGCGCACAGGCAGCGGATTCGTATCAATTAAAACAGGATACAAGCAAATGGGCCGGAACCCTGTACAATGTAACCTCCAGCCCGACCGTCATTCCGAATTTCTACCTGAAGGACGAGGGGGTCGAATTCATCGGCATCCCGATTCCCTCTCTCTACTTCAGTGTCACCCTCGAGATCGGCGTTGAGTGTGATTTTGATCTGGATATCAAACAGGGAACGCTGCAGGGGGTGACGGAGAACGATCAGATCACGAGGAATACCCCGGGGCTGAGCAATGAGAAAATCAGCGATAATCTTTTTGACTATCTGCCCAGCCTGTTCTTGATCGGTGTCAAGCTGGAGAGTTTCCTCAGGATCGGTGCGACGGAGCCGGTCCAGCTGAAGGGACACCTTAAAAACATCTGTACCGCGAAGCTGTCCACAGAAGATGGCCTGACCACCGATTTGGTCAATACTGTAGAATACACATCCATTCGCCCGAAAAGCCCGAACAAGAAGACCGTCTTCTATGTGGGGACGGATTTTCAGGAGAGCCTTGAACTGGGCGAAATAAGTATTCTTGATATTATTGGAGTAGGCCCGTTGCTGAAGGGGACAATCAGCTTTATGGGCGGCGGTATCGGTTCCGCCATTTTGGAAAAGGATAAGGTTGACCTGAATCATATTCCAGATGATTTGGGAATCCTTCATACATGTCTGGAAAACGGGAAATCGGGGTGTCTTTCCGGCACCTGGCGGAATATATGGGTTTTTGAAGCCGATGTAAGCGTTCATGCGAGCATCACACTTTTGGGCTTTGATATTGACATTTATAGTAAATCCTGGCCGATCGACTCATACTGGGAAATGTCTTCCTTCAAGGACTTTGTCCAGAGCCTGACATGGGGGGAACCTATGAAACTAGGCCAGAGGGAATGTGAACACATAGTCTATCAGGTTCCGGCTGCACTCTGGTATAACTATGGGAAAACGATGTCTGTCCGAAACTGGACAAGCCCTGTTTACCCGACAGAAAATGTTCAGGTGGATCCCAATATTCGGTATTTAACAAGCGCAGTGCCGAATGGGGAAGGAAAGCTGAAGCTCTACCTGCCCTGGAAAAACGGGAAATACACCCTGAAAACCGAACAGGGAGAACTTCAGGCCAGTGCCGAACAGCCTGGCAATATGATTCGGGGAAAGAACGCCCAGGTAGATCTTATCCTTACTTCCAAAGCGCAACGAATTTTTACGGCGAAAAAGGAATGGGATATTGATATGGAGGACAAGGATCGCCCGGAGAGCATCCAGGTTGTCCTCCAGCGGTGCTCCTATAACGACGGGGACATTCTTTTCCGTGAAATTATGCAGCTCGCCAGCAAAGCTTGGAAGAGCGTCCAGATCGTGACTCTGAGTCCGGAAAACAACTGGACGGCAGAGTTCAGCCCTGTGCCACTTTTTGAATTGGACGAGGATGGACAGCAGAGAGAATTCAAATATCGTGTCCGGGAGCTGCGTGAGGCAAATGAAAATGAGGACCCGGACAGCCTCGAGGACGCCGGAAACCGGGTTGTTCTGAATCGGTGGGACATTGATAATACCCATCTTTGGGAAAAGCTGAAGGGCAAGGTGACTGACTGGAACACCTACTGGCAGATTAATCCTACAGAGGATGGGCTGAAGGACTTGCTGAAAGGATATGCGAAAGAATCCCTTTTCCCCGTACCGGTGGTCACCTTCAAAGTGCCAGCCTATACCAATCTGGCAGGGGAACGGGTTGAGGAGCATGAAACCCGCTATCAGGTGAAATATGAAGAGGAAGAGGGGGACGAGCGCGAAAGTCCCCGAAGAAGCACGGTGACCATCACCGATACCGCTTTCCTGTCCATCAATATCTATAAACGGTGGATTGATTTGGCAGATCCGAAATACGATAAAATTCCGGATACGGTGTATATCGCTCTGCTCAGCCGGCCTCAAAAGGCGTATCTTGAACACCTTCCCGCCACCGTTCAGCGGTATGCCGGACTTTGGCTGCCGGTGCTGAAGCCCCTGTCCGGAGACAATATCAATCTGCTCAGCCTGGTGGGACTGGATGCACTGGAGAAACTGGATGTGTTCGGGCTTCTGAAGATCCCTATCGCGGTGGCAAAGGTTACAAAACCGAAATCCGGATCGAATCCTCTGCTCGCGTGGCGGTGCGGCTTCGTGGTGAAAAAGTACGGGGCTCTGGGCATTGACGGCGTCCCGGTGGATTTCGAGGGCGCCGAGGTCACCAGTGTTGTGATTCAGGACCTGATCAAATTCCTGACAGGCATTGATTTCCCGGTTTCCTTTAGTCTCCAGGGGTTCATCACTGTCCCCGGGAAGGCGTACCAGATTCCGTATCTGGATAAGGACTGGGAAAAGACATCAAACATCATTAATATCAGGGCTTCCTCGGATGATGACCCATCTGGAGATGATCCGGGGGCTGTCGCCATCGGCGGCATGAAGCGCTGGATGTCCGATACACCATCGAACCGGCCACAGAACATTACTCTGCATATCAGGGATGGAAGCATTTTAGTCGCAAATCTGGTTTTGGAACAGGGAAATGGCTTCGTGAATATCAAAAAGGATGGGAACACAATCGGGATATTCCCCATCACCGATGATGAAAACACATGGCCGTGGGCATTGAGACAGACGGATGTTCCTGGTGTGACGCTGGATCCGGAGAAAACGTATACCATAACCGAGGATCCGGTGGACGGATATATCACAAATATCGACGGACACGACATCACAAACACGTATGTAGGGCAGGATTGGCCTTCACTGCTGATCCGGAAGGTCTATGATGGACATAACGGAAGGCCATCCGGGAATTTGCCGGTTACTCTCACGCTGCCATACGGGAAGACGATGGTCGTCGAGTTGCTGAAGGTGAGCAATGACGTCTATGAACGTTATGTGGAGCTGCATTATCCGGATGTCACCAGCCCGACGGATTTCGAAAAATTTAAAGTTGAGGAAGGACCGCCATATTCATTAGGATATGATGTCATCTATTCCGGGCCGGAAGCGGTGAAGGATGGTACAAGAGGTCTCACCTATGTGTATACCATTACGAATCGTGCGCCAAGGGACTTTTACGAACTGGTGATCCAAAAGAAATGGGTGGGAGACAACGAGAATGATCGGCCGGATAAGCTGAATGTAACCATAGAGCGGGATGGGAAAAAATATCTTACTGTTCCGTTGACGCCGATAAGAAACTGGTCTTTAGCCTTGTCAAACCGAGTTCTGCGAAGACAGGATGGAAGCCTGTATGATATCCGTGTATGGGAGGAGCAACCAGATGGGTACACTGGCAGCATCAGCAGAGAACAAAGCATTACCAGCGAGGATTATGTACGTACCACAATCACCCTGACAAACAAGAGAAACACAGAAGTGGACAGGGTTACGGTGACGGGTACCAAGACCTGGGATGATAATAACAATCAGGAAAACACCCGTCCGGGAAAAATCAGGATTCATATCCGGAACAGTAATTATGAAAACATTAAGGATCTGGAGGTGACGGCTGTCGATGACTGGAAATGGAGTGTTGCAAATCTTCCCAGGAAGGATGATAATGGCAAAGAACTGACCTATTACGTGACGGAAGATCTGGTGGAGGTCCAGGGCAGCGGTAATTCTGGTGGAGATGCTGGCAAGAAGACCTATTATGTGACCACGTATGAGACGCCTGCTTTTGACGAAACCTCGAAAACATGGACCTGTAATATTAAGAATACTCTGCCAGATAAGACAACGCTCATCAAAGTCAATAAAGTCTGGAACGACGACAACAACAAAGCAGGCCAGCGACCGGAAAGCCTGAAAATCCGGGTTTATGAACAGGCGGGCAGCAACAAGAAGACTTTGCTTCGTGAAGTCGAGCTAGATGGCCGTTCTGGGTGGCAGGCATCTTTCCGAACAGAGAAGAAAGAGAATGCAGTTTACTCTGTGGAGGAGGACCGGGTAGATGAATATGACTCTGTTATCGCCGGTCCTTTTACGGACTCAGGCAATGTGTCTTTCACTATCACCAACACTTTGCGGAACCGAATCACTGTTCAAAAGGTATGGAAGGATGAGAATAATGCTTGGGGTGTTCGACCAGCTAGTGTTCTGGTTATCCTGAGGGATTCAAGGGGAAAGACGACCACGCAAATTCTTAACCAGGAAAACGAATGGAAGTATGAATTCAGCGAAAAAGAGTGTCCCTTGTGGGATGATGCAGGAAACCCGATTTCTTACACACTGACAGAAGATTATGTTCCTAAATATACAGGCGTTGTCACTGGTGATGCGTGGAATGGGTTTGTCGTCACAAACACTCCGAAGCCTCAAATCAAGATTACAAAAAAATGGGAAGGTGACGAAAATAAGGACACATTCCGGCCAGCATCCGTGACGATGCACCTGATAAGAAAGGACACAGGGGCTGATTACAAGCAGATCATCAACAAGCCAAGCGAAACAACAGATAATACAAATACATGGACCTTCTTTGTTAATCCGGACATATGTCCTGTCTATGATGAAAAAGGGAGTCAGATTCCATATGAACTGAAAGAGGAGCATGTTCCAAATTATAATATCGGAGAAATCACCGGCAACGCAAAGGATGGGTTTACTGTCACCAATACGCTGATGAACCGCATCAAGATTACCAAGGTCTGGAACGACGATGACAATAAAGAGGGTTATCGACCAGAGTCAGTAGTGGTAAAAATAAAGAGGAAAGGTTCTCAAGAGGAGGCCACGAGTTTTAACATCGAAAAAGAAGAAGGATGGACACTCGAACTCGCTCCAGACGATTATCCGATGTATGATACACAGGGTAATCCTATAGAATATGAGCTGACGGAAGAAACTGTTCCAAAATACAAACAAGGTATTGTTACTGGCGACGCCCAGAATGGGTTTATCGTTACCAACACTCCAAAGGAAAAGATCACGATAAAGAAGGTTTGGAATGATAACGACAATAAAGACAATACTAGACCGCAATCAGTAAAAATTAATGTGATAAGAGATGGCACAATACGCAAAACGGTGGAGTTAAATACATCGAACGAATGGAGTGACACTCTCGACCCGGATGCATTCCCGGTTTATGACGAAAGCGGCAATGTGATTTCGTACACATTAACGGAGAAGAGTACTGGCCTCGATGAATATATAACTACCATTACTGGCAATGCTAAGGAAGGCTTTACTGTTGTCAACACCTTGAAGGAACAGATCTCTCTTACCAAACGCTGGGTGGATGGTGATTATTCGGGACGCCCAGAAGAAGTTCGTATTTTCTTGTTGAGGAATGGCGATCACAGATGGAAGGAAGTCGTACTTTATGCATCAAAAAACTGGACTACGATTCTGAACGCACAAGACTATCCAACAATCGGTACATATCAGTTGAGGGAGGAGCTTCCTAATGGTTATTCCTCCAGCTATAATCGCGAATCCAACTCTATCGTCGTCACAAACACCCGGGCAACAATGACTGTTTATGTCCATAAAAGCTGGAAGCATGGCACGAATCCGGAGCATCAGCAGCCGGATGCCGTGACCATTCGGCTGAAAAATGGTGGGGACGTGATCGAAACTGTTGTTTTGAATGAGGAAAACAACTGGTCACACACCTTTAATGATCTGCCACGTCTCAATGACGGCGGAACATATTCGGTGGAGGAAGTGAATGTTCCATCCGGGTACATCGCGTCTATTGTGCAGAATGGAGATGGGAGAACAGAACCTACAAGTTTTGAAATCACCAATACCTTTGAAAAACAGACTTTGGATGTGCCTGTCATCAAGGTTTGGAATGACAATAACTCATCCTATCGGCCAGAATCGGTTACGATACAGATCAGTGCGACGAATGATTCCAGCAAAAAATGGGAAGCCCAGCTGAATGCAGATAACAACTGGTCGTACACCTTTACCGATCTGCCTGTTTATCATGATCAAACGGAAAGCCAGAAGATCACTTATACCGTGGAGGAACTTAATCCACCACAACACTATGACGTTTCCGTGAAAGGTAATCAGCAATATGGGTTTACAGTCACCAATACCCTGAAGGAAGAGATCCGGATCAAGAAAGTCTGGGACGACAACAATAACGAAAGCGGTGAGCGGCCTAATTCCGTAACGGTCCATCTGAAAAATGCGGGAGGTGAAATCCTTAGATCGCTTGTACTAAATGAATCGAACGACTGGAGCTGCACGATTGATGCAAGCACTTATCCGGAGGCGTTTTCACTGACGGAGGATACTGTTCCTAAGTATCGTACTGCCATCACTGGCTCCGTGCAGGATGGATTTACTGTCACCAATTCGCTGAAGGAAAAGATCAAGATCACCAAAGTTTGGAATGACAATGATAATGAAAAACATCTGCGTCCATTGTCTGTGACGGTTCATCTGAAGAGAGATGACGACTCGACATATGATGAGTCTCTGGAGATAACTGCAGCAGATGGATGGACTCTTATCCTTGATCCTGACACATATCCTGTTTTCGACGAAAACGGGAAGCCAATTCCATATACGCTGACGGAGAATGATGTTTCATCCGATTACTATAGTGTTATCACTGGAAACGCTCGGGAAGGATTTGTCGTTGTCAACACTTTGAAGGAACAGATATCTATTACCAAGCGCTGGGTGGATGGAAACTATGAGAGACGTCCGGAAAGTGTAACGGTTTATCTGCAAAAATCAGGAGAAAGTGAAAAGGCGGAATTCGAACTGAAAAAAGCGGAAAACTGGACAATTGCCCTGGATGCGAGTGTTTATCCTGCCAAGGACGCGAGTGGGCAGGTGATTTCATATACGGTGACAGAGGAACCGATCAACGGCTATTCCTATGCAGTAACCGGCAATGCTGCTACCGGGTTTATTGTCACAAATACCCGGGCGACGATGAACGTTTCTGTTCATAAAGTCTGGAAGCATGGTGCCAATCCAGAGGAACAACGGCCAAATTCAGTGAGGGTACAGCTGAAAAAGGGAAATGAAGTGATCAAAACCGTCACCTTGAGCGCAGCGAATAACTGGCAATATTCCTTTGATAATCTGGATTTCCTCTATGATGGTTCTGAATACACGGTTGAGGAATTGAATGTTCCTGAAGGGTATACGCAAACAGTAACGCATACTGGGGATGGCAAAACAGGACCAACCGCTTATACCATTACCAATACCTATGAAAAGCAGACTACGGAAGTTCAGGTTAATAAGGTATGGGAAGATGGTAATTCGTCTCATCGACCAGGTTCGGTTAAGGTAAAGATCAAAGCGCAAAATAACCCTGCGATATCTTATGAAGCAACACTGACTCCAGACAACAACTGGTCTCACACCTTTACGGATCTGCCCATCTATTATGATCCAACGGAAAGCGAGAAGATTACCTATACTGTGGAGGAACTTGAACCGCCTGTTGATTATACTGTATCTGTGACAGGAGACCAGGAGCAAGGGTTTACGATCACCAACACGCTGAAGAACGGGATCAAGATAATAAAAGTATGGAACGATGATCATGATGAAAGTGGGGTTCGGCCACCATCTGTAACGGTTCGACTGAAGAATGCGGAAGGTATAACGCTTACATCTCGGGAATTAAATGAAGATAATGATTGGAGCTGCACTCTCGATCCACAGGATTATCAGGGGGCATCTTCGCTGACGGAGGACACTGTTCCCAAGTATCGCACGGTCATCACCGGCTCTGTGTCGGATGGATTTATTGTCACCAATACCCTGAAGGACAAGATCACGATCAAAAAAGCCTGGAATGACAATGATGATGAAAAACATCTTCGTCCATCGTCTGTAACGGTTCATCTGAAAAACACAAGTGGAACCGTTCCTGTTGATGAGGATCTGAATTTATCAGAGTCATTCGGATGGGCCATTACTTTAGATCCGGACAAATATCCTGTACTGGATGAAAATGGTCAGATGGTTGAATATTCGCTGACCGAGAATGCTGTTCCCCAATATAATGGCATCATCACAGGAAACGCTCGTGAAGGATTTGTCGTGATCAACACTCCGAAAGAACAAATCTCTATTACCAAGCGCTGGATAGATGAAAATTATGAGGGACGGCCGGAAAGCGTAACAGTTTATCTGCAAAGACAGGGAGAAAGTGAAACGGCGGAATTCGAACTGACAAAGGCGGAAAACTGGACAATCAAGCTGGACGCGGATACATATCCCGTCAGGGACGAGAATGGACGGCTGATTTCGTATACGGTTACTGAGAAACCGATCAATGGCTATGATGTCCCTGTCATTCAGGGGGATGCCGAAGCGGGTTACATTATCACAAATAAACGGGCGACCATGGTCGTTTCTGCTTATAAATTCTGGGTACATGGCACCAATCCAGAGGATAAGTGGCCCACTTCCGTAACCATTCAACTGAAAAAGGGAAACGAAGTAATCGAAACAGTTATCCTGAACGCTGCGAACAAATGGCGATACACGTTTGACAATCTGGATTTCCTCCAGGATGGTACGGTTTATACGGTTGAAGAATTGAATGTTCCTGATGGCTATACCAGAAGGATCACCCACACTGGAAACGGAAAAACAGAGACTACAAGTTTCACGATCACCAACACCTATGTAGATCAGACACGAAATGTATCTGTGAAAAAAGTCTGGGAAGGTGATGATGCGTCATATCGGCCGGAATCGGTTACGGTACGGATCAAAGCAGAGAATAACCCAGAAATCTTTGATGAAGCAACGCTGAGCGAAGCCAACCACTGGTCTCACACTTTTACCAATCTGCCTGTATATTATGATCAAACAGACAAGCAGCCAATCACCTATAAAGTGGAGGAACTCGACTCGCCGCGGTATTATAAAGTTTCTGTGACCGGTGACCAAGAACAAGGCTTTACCATAACAAACACGCTTGAAAAGATCAAAATTCTGGTTCGAAAAGTCTGGGACGACAACAATAACGAGTACAATAATCGACCGGAAATGGTGCGAATTACCCTTCGGGCAAACGGTGGAAACTATGCATCCACATATATCACACCGAACAGCAGCGGGGAATGGAGCGTCTTGTTTGAGAATGTGCCCAAATATGAAAACAATGGCGAATTAGCCGAGTATGCGTTGATAGAAGACGATATTCCGGGTTACACACCCTCTCAGACATATTCTACCCCTGATGAAGTGACGAAGACCGGCATCTTTACTCTGACCAATACCGCATCCACAGAGAGCATCAACCTGAACATCATCAAAAAATGGGTCGGGGATGAGGCGTGGAAATCCGAATACCGTCCGGATGAAGTGAATATTATCATTACCGGAGGAGGAAAAGTATATCCGGTTACTCTCAAAGCGTCGGAAAGTTGGCAGAAAACGCTGACAGGCCTTCCCATGTATGTTGACGGGAAGGAAGCCAACTATCTCCTGCAGGAATATCGTGTGAATGGCTATCAGGTATCCGTAGAGAAATCGGGACCGGTGGAGATAGAAGGAGGAAACAAAACCTTTACCTATACCCTGACCAACACCCTGATCACCACGGACATCCCTGTTATCAAACACTGGATGGACGACGAAAGCACGCATCCCGCTGTGACCTTTGTTTTGTATTCTGACCGGGAAAAGGAGGACGAGGACAAAGAAGTTGGCAGGATGACTCTGACGGAGGCAGATGCCGATCCTACTGAGCCGGGTTCTCCCTGGAAGGGACGTTTTAGAAATCTGCCGGTTTTTGCGACGGACGGACGGACGATCCGGTATACTCTGCGAGAGGAACCGGTGATGGGCTATGGGGCTCCCGTAATCCTGAAAGAAAGCCAGCAGGATGGCGCGAATATGCCTTTGATCTATATCAGCTTTGAGGTCTATAACTATCCTCTGCCCAAAACTGCAGCAGCTACCGTAGTCAAGTTCTGGAATGACAGAGACAACGCTCTGGGCATCCGGCCACAGAAGGTCATCACGCACCTGTGGAATGGAGATAAGGAAGTGGTAGAAATTCCCCTGACGGGGAGGGATGGAAGCACCGGAAAGGCGTCGGATCTGCCCCTGATGGACCGTGAAGGACACAAAATTACCTATACCTTGACAGAGGATACGCCATCTTATTATGACAGCAAGATCCAGTCGGTTGAGGGCGATCTGTTCGGACAACGGTATTTCATCTTCTTTGTCCAGAATACTCTTCGGGATGATGCCTGCGTGCTGACATATGATCCCAATGGCGGAATTTTGGAAGGCAGTACCGAGCCCTTGCTGGAGGGACACCGAAAGGGCGAGAACGTTCTGATTCATCGGGCACCTGTCCGGGAGGGATACAGATTCCTGTACTGGAAAGGATCCGAGTATCATCCTGGGGATGAGTATACCGTGACGGGAGATCATCTGTTTATTGCTGAGTGGGAAAAAGAACCCGGCTATGACTTCAGGTTTTCCTTTACCAAGAAATGGTACGGTGGCCATGAGAACAGTATTGACTGGACGTTATACAATCCGGATGGTACAGTGGCTCACAAGAAGTTTAACAAAAAGGAGCTCAGTAATACGGAATGGCAATATGAGGCGTGGTTCGAGTCAGGAAAGGACTACTACATCATTGAGACAGTACCCGAGGGATATAAGGTACGTTACGAGAATATCGGTGTGCATGCGGATGTGACAGACCGCTGCTATAATGGAGGAACCATCATTAACTATAAGCCCCCCAAAACCAGAGACAACAGGACAGCTCCCCTCCTATGGATTGGCTGTGTGCTGCTGGGATTACTGGGTATCAGCGGTACGCTGTTTCTCAGAAAACGCGGAAAAGGCAGGTGATCCCTGTGAACGGGCAGAAACGGACCGGCCGCAAAAGGCAAAGACCGAAGCAGGAGATCCCTGTGAGCGTGCATCAATGGACTGGCCGAAAAACGCAAAAACCCGAGTCTGGGATTCCTGTGAATGGCCATCAATGGTCTGGCCGCAGGAGGAGAAAAAAGAAGAATAACCGGAATGTATGGACGCTCATTCTCCTGATCATTTTCGGGCTGCTGGTTCTGTTTGGGATAATCCGCCTGATCGGATCCGTTATGGAGCAGAAATCCTCTAAGGAGACAGACGATCAAATGCGGCTGATCTACTATACAGAGGAAGTTGCAGAGACACTGACACCCGCACCGACTTCCACACCGGAAGGAAGACCTTCTCCGCAAATTACGGTGGAACCATCAGGACTCCACACATTCGCAATGCCGGATCATACGGAGGCTCCAACCCCGAGTTCCGTTCCGCGTCTGGGGAAACAGGGCTATCCCGGGAATCCGGAGCGGAGTGTCAGCACTCGCTTTCAGTCTCTTCGCAAGGAAAACAAAGATATCATCGGCTGGCTGACCATTGGCAGTATGGTGGACGAAGCAGTTGTGCAGTTGGACAATGAGTTTTACATGGATCACAACGTAAAAAAGGAACCGGATGTCAGTGGCGCAATCTTCCTGGATCAGATTGTTTCCCTGGAAAGCCGCCCTTATGCTCTGATTCTGTATGGCCATAATATGAAGAACGGCGCCCGGTTCGGTAACCTGCGGAACTTTGAGAGGCTGGACTTTTACCGGAAGTATCCGTTCATCACCTTTGATACGCTATATGAAGAGGGCAGGTATGTCGTCTTTTCTGTGGGTGTTATCAGTACGGAGGAAAGTGATCCGCATTATCTGGACTTCTTCGCGCTGAATTCTCGGCGACTGGATGAACGGCAGCAGGCCATTGAGGTTCTAAAGGCCGTTTCTGTTCATAGCTCTGCGATTGATGTCGCTCTGGATGACCAGATCCTGCTGTTGGTGACCTGTGTGGAAAATGATTCGGACCGCAGGATTGTGGCAGCTCGACGCATCCGGGAAGGTGAGGATCAGCAGCGACTGAAACAGATGATCCAGTAATCACCGTTGCTTAGGATCAACCCCGAATCAGCTGGACTTAGTCCCAAAGCGGAATGCTGATACAAGCATTCTCAATTCACAGCGTCTCCTCCATGGGAGGAGGCGCTCTTTTGTTCCCAGTAGGATGAATCGCAGGACGCTGCGCATGAAAAGTGCAGATAAAGAGGCACAATGGGGGAAACCACTATTTAAATCGTGGCCGGCGCATTAAGTTTGGTCCGGTTTGTGTAGCCTGGTTCTGGATCAGGTGAATCTGGTGATGATATGCTGTAAAACATCTCGGGAAAAGTGCATTTGGCGGACAATAATCAAACCAAAGGCTTGTCATGATTCCGACATCATGCAGTATTTCTGCGGTATTATGAATCAGCAAGGGCTGTTAAAGAAACTGGTGAGGAAAGACGGCATGAGTAGATGAGAAAAAGCTCGAAGGTATCGTTCGGATTGACAATGTGTTTGCTTGCAAATATAATCTGATTGGTCAAATTCGGCTTTGTTGTTATGTTCATCCACCGAATCGAAATGGTGTATACAACTGAGTGCAGGGAAGTTTCCAATCCAAAAATGGCAAGGAAGCAGTTGATTTGGGCACTTCTTGACTTTATCAATCTGGTAGTTCAATGCCTGTGCTGGTGTGGATATACTGAAAGAAGTAAAATTGTCATATTTGCTTTTCTCGGTGGGCGTTAAGGTAAAAAAAGCTCCCTGAAGGGAGCTGTGCTTTAGCAGACATTTGGCAGAATTGCTCGGTGAAAAATCGTAAAAAGGAAAATGTACCTGCGGAGAAGTTATACCCATCGCGTCAGCGATGGGTATGTCAGGAGACATGCACCTGACAAAATGACTTGGCACATCAACAAATCTTAATGTACTTGCAGAGGAAGGACGCAATGATTCAAAATAAGCGAGATCTGTTTGGAATAAAGACGAAAGATGGGAAAAGGATAAAGGCAAACTGCCTGATCCGATCCGCCCATCTGAATCAGGCGACAGAGGAAGAGCTTGGCGGTATTGCTGTTATTATTGATTTGCGTACGTCAGGGGAGCGTGACCGGGCTCCGGATCAGGCGGGGCAGCGAGAGTATCTTGCTTTGCCTGTTTTTACGGAGGAGCAGATTGGAATCAGCCATGAGCAGGAGCTTGGCAACCAGAGGTTGCCTGAGTTTGAAGTTCTTTACAAGGGCATGATTTCAGAATGTAAAGAGTCGTTTCGAACGATTCTTCTGACTGTCATGGAACATGACTTTTCAAAAGGCGCTGTGCTCTGGCACTGCACGGAGGGGAAAGACCGGTGCGGACTGACAACGGCGATGATTCTTGAAAGCCTGGGCGTTGATCGTAAGGAGATCATGAAGGATTACCTCAAAACGAATCTGGTCAATATGCCCAAGGCGATTCGGATGCGTGAACGCCTGCGTGAAAACGGGAACGAGGAGATCGCAGAGGAAGTCTATCGGGCATACATTGCAGACGAAACATATCTTCAGGCGGCCTTTGATGCCATGGGTGACCATTACATTTCGGATGCACTTGAAATCGGTGATTCGGTGATCAAGCGGTTTCGGGCGGCGGTACTGGAATAGGACAAGTGAAGCGAGCTCGCGTGGTTTGTGTGGGATTTTGAGCGTGGCCTTCAAGCGACGAATGGCAGAACGCTCAAGGATCGACATTTTTGTCAGAGACATCATTTACGTAAAGGAGAAGGGTTCAAATGCTTGAAGTAGGAAGTGTGGCTCCGGAGTTTTCTCTTCCGGATCAGAATGGAACAATACATACACTGTCGGAATACAGGGGACAGAAGGTCATCCTGTACTTTTATCCCAAGGATATGACAAGCGGATGTACCAGTCAGGCCTGCAGCTTTCGGGATCTCTATCCGCAGTTCCGGGAGAAAGGTGCAATCGTGCTTGGCGTGAGCAAGGATACAGTGGCCTCGCATAAGAAGTTTGAGGAAGCGCATGGGCTGCCATTTACTCTGCTTTCAGACAGTACGCTTGAGGTCATCACGGCGTATGATGTGCTGAAACCAGCCAAGGAGGGAGCAAAGAGCAGAGGTGTCAGTCGCTCCACGTACCTGATTGACGAAAATGGGATCATTAGCAAGGCGTTTTCGGGTGTGAAGGCAAAGGAAAATGCCGCCCAGATGCTGGGCGAAGTATAGGGAATCGGATGTTCTACTTTGAAAAGGATTACATCATGCGGATGATCCGGGAGCTGACCCAGATGCTTTCTGTTATGTTGTTTGGCCGGAAACTGGGTGAGGGCGAAGAGCTTGTCGCTTTCATGGAGGAAGGCGGGGAGAAAAACGATTATCTGAGGCGCATGATTGACGAGGGACAGGTGAATGCTGCTGAGGAAAAGCTGTTTGATCTGCTTGAAACCTCTGGATGGGCAGAAAAAGAGAAGGCAGCACTTGCAATTTCGTTTTACGATTATCTGAACAGCAAAAGTGATGCCTTCCTTGAGAACGCGGAGTTTCCCCGTGAGGAAATTGCCCGGGGGCTTGAGGATGCGATGGAGGCACTCAATGTGAGCATCCCGGATTATCTGCAGATCTGAGCAAGAGGCCAGAGTGTGCAGAGAGCGGGCAGGGACGGTTCCAGCATCAGATTGCTGAGCAATGGATGGGAAAGCCAGATGTGATCCAAAAACGGATCAAAAGGGATGCTGTGCCCGAGGACGCAAGTTGAAGGAACTGGGAGGCGAACGGATGAGAAACCGGAATAAAAAGACAGGGAAAAGGGGACGGATTGTGCTGATTTGTGTGGTTCTCGCTGTAGTGATCGTTTTGCTTCTGGTGGGCTTCTATTTCGCGCAGTATTCCATGACCGGATACAGGCAGACACTTGAGGAGGCCCGAGCCTGGCAGGAACAGCATTGTGACCTTTCCTGGTATGACACACTGGAGAAAAACGAGTACACCGTAACGAGCTATGATGGATATGTTCTCCATGCGGAGTTTCTCAAAAATCCGGAGGATACGGACCGGTATATCCTGATCTCTCATGGGTATACGGATAACCGCTTTGGCGCATACAAATATGCGAGCATGTATCTGAATCAGGGATTCAATGTCATTGCATATGATCTTCGCGGGCATGGACTCAACGAACCGACTTTTTGCACCTATTCCGTACGGGAACGCAAGGATCTTTCCTGCATGATTATGGACAGTCGCACGCGCTATCCGGATGCGAAGCTATTCGGAATTCATGGAGAGTCTCTGGGTGCGGCAACCTCCATAGCGGTGCTGGACGAAAGGCCGGAAATCGACTTTGTCGTGGCAGACTGTGGCTTCAGCGAGATTGCCTCGGTGCTGAGGCAGGGAATTAAGAGCAGCCATCTTCCGACATTCCTTGTAGACGTTGCTTCGCTGTGTGCCAAAATTCGATACGGATATTCCTATGGGGAAATGCAGCCAATCCAAAGCCTCAGGGAGAACCGGATTCCGATTCTGTTTATCCATGGCGCAGAGGATACCTTCATTCTGCCGGAACACAGTGAGCGAATGAAGGAGGCCACAAAGGGCTATGCCGAGCTGCATCTGATCCCAGGCGCCGGACATGCAGAGTCAATTCTGACGGATCCGGAAGCATACAGCAAATATGTCGCAGATTTCCTATTGAGCCATGTTGAGAACTGACACGGCGATGACCGGACACAACGGGTGTGCCGGTATTGCTTTCAACAGGACAGGACGCATGAGAAAGTGCATAGAGAATGACCGGAAGGTGGTACTCTATTTGCTCGTGGTGACGATGGTAAAGCCATGCTCCAGGCAATACTGATATGCGTCTGTTCCCTCGGTCACATAGAAGGTGGCTTTGCAGTCCTCCGGGAAGGCGTCTGCGGCGATGCTTTTGAGACTGGCGGGAAGCGTTACTTCCTTTAGCATAGGGCATATGCTGAATGCGCTGTTTCCAATGCTCTTGACGCCTTCTCTGAGTGTGACCTTATACAGATTGTGGCAACCGGCAAAGGCACCCATGGGGACAGCGGAGAAGGTGCCTGGAATGACAACTTCACCCAAAAACCGTGAACCGGAAAAGGCAGCATGTGAGAAAGAGACGATCGCATGTCCGTTAAAAAAGATGGGGAGGGTGACATCGGGAGAAGTGCCCCTGTACCTTGTAATCTGAGCGGAGGTGGAGGAGAGCTCGCGGAACTCATACTCGTCTGAAACGATGGTACTTGCTACGGTTTCTGTCTGCTTTTGCCCGGAAATCAATCTCTGGAAGGAACGGCGCATGTGACGAAAATCGAAGGTGGCACCACCGACGAATACCCCAAGCACAATGGTCAGTGCCGCGCAGAAGAGGATCCAGCCAGAGGCAATCCGTATTGCGGTTTTCCCGCTGTCAGCAAAATGTGCATCCTGCTCCAGATGAAAATGGGAAGGATCGTAACTGTCATAGAAGAGAGTGACCGAACTTCCGACTGGATATTGCTCCTGATCAATAGAGTCTGTGTATTCAAAACGAACAAGCTGCTCAAGGACACGAAACTCAATCACTGGAACATAATAAACAGGTTCGCTTGCCGTTCTTCTTGCCTGCCTGGTTTTCTTTACGTAATCCACGATGATGCCGGAGGTTTGCGTACGTTCATTATCTATCCTGCGGCGAATTTCCCGGCGGACACTGAGGCCGATGAAGAACAGAATCCATCCCATAAAAGAGGATGCTGCGAAAAAAGAGATCATTTTGATCATGTTCTCATTCATATGTGTATCTCCAAGCTGTAGGATTTTTTCTTTGGCGGGCGACTGTATTGCCTTTGAAAAGTATAACAAATTCGTGCATATGGGACAACGGCAAATTCGGCATGCTGGCCGGAATGGAAGCAGATAGAAAAGCCAAAAGTGCTGAGCTGTCCCAAAACTATCCCATGATGAAGTCGAGATGGAGGCGCTTTGGAACCGTTTTTTTTGGACGAGCCAAGGCTCGTGCGGAATCGTAAAACACGGAGTTCGTTTCCTAAAATTGACGCGCTGCACTTTGACGGTGAGGACAATATGATCAATGGAAGGATGGGAAAAATTAACACATTTTTTGGATGAATTTTCTGGGAAATATAGACAGAGTTCTCGAAATATGCTATCATTTGATCGATTTTAAAAGCGGCTTTTCATACTTAAGGTCTCGTTTTGGACAGAGGATGTCCGGATGATTTACGTCTTTAAACAGCATGGCTGTTTTTAGAAATAGGGGGAAACCCCAAAGATTATAGGAGGATTATTCTATGAAGAAACTGTTTGGCTTGTTCATCGCAATGATCATGATCGTCAGCTGCTTTGCTGCTCTGGCGGATGATCCCATCGTCCTTACCTACGCTGAGGTAAACCCGATCGAAGACAAGACTGTCGTTGGCAATGTTGCACTTGATTTCAAGGCGAAACTGGAAGAGCTCTCCGGCGGCCAGATTCAGGTCGACCTGCAGGGCAGCGGTGTTCTGGGCTCTGAGGCTCAGGTACTGGCTGGCGTTCTCTCTCAGGATGGCACGGTAGATATCGTCCGCATCTCTGCGTTCGCTCTCAACCAGTATGGATGCACCAAGTCTGTATTCCTTTCCCTGCCCTATGTATTCACCTCTGAGGATCACTACTGGAATTTCGTCCACAGCGATCTTGCCAAGGAATTCCTTGCTGAGCCCACTGAGAAGGGCATGCCTCTCAAGGGCCTGGCCTATGGTGAGGAAGGCTTCCGTCACTTCTTCTTCAAGAAGGAAGTTCATGAAATCGCTGACCTCAAGGATATGAAGATCCGCGTTTCCGATGACCCGATCATGCAGGGCCTCGTAAAGGGCCTGGGCGCCAATCCGACCACCGTTTCTTTCGGCGAGCTCTATACGGCTCTCCAGAGCGGCGTTGTGGATGCGGCTGAGCAGCCCTCCGGCAACTATCTCTCCAACTCCTTCCAGGAGGTTGCTCCTTATCTGCTGAAGGACGGCCACACCCTGGGCACCATCGAACTGATCGCGACTCAGACCGGCCTCAACAAGCTGAACGAAGAGCAGATCGGCTGGGTACAGGAAGCTGCTGACTATGCGATGATCAAGTGCCAGGAGAACGTTGTTCGCCTGCAGGAGGAAGCAGAAGCAACCCTGATCGAAAAGGGAGCCACCATCATCGAAGTCGAAGACAAGACTCCTTGGGTAGAAGCCTGCAAGCAGGTCATCACCGACAACACCAAGGGCCTCGAAGCTGATCTCGAAGCCATTCTGGCGCTGCAGTAATCGTCTTTCGACCCTTGAAAATCTTTGGAGAGTTTACAGTCAGCCGGAGATTCCGGTGAGGTAACCTTCTTCCGGATTGAAAAGTGACAAAGGTTCAGGGGGCGTGGAAAATTCCGCGCCCCCTGTTTTTAAGCGAGAGGAGTGAACACAGGTGCCGGCTTTTTTCCGCACGCTGAATAAAATCAAGCCTGTGTACGACTGGACGTACAAGATTTTGATGTTTATCTGCAAGCTGCTTCTGATTGCAGATATCTTCATTACCACCTGGTCCGTATTAGGCCGTTATCTGCCCTTTATTACGGATCCGCCGTGGAGTGAGGAAATGATTCTGACCTTCATGGTCTACATGGCGGTTCTTTCCGCAACGCTGGCCATCCGTCGGAGAGCCCATATTCGGATGACCGCATTTGATAAGTATATTCCCAAGAAGGCATTGGTGGTGCTGGATCTCCTTGCGGATCTCGCAGTGCTGATTCTGGGCGTTGTTCTGCTCAGAGAAGGCATCAACGTGACCCAGAGTCCTCTGGCGAAGTTTGGCCACTATGCCTCGATTCCTTCCCTCAGCATCATTTGGCAGTATCTGCCAATTCCTGTTGCCGGACTCGGCATGATCATCTTTGAGCTGGAGCAGATCGTCCAGCATGTTGAAGAGCTGATCACGGGTGTTGATCCCAACGGAAAGGAGGAACAGGCGCAATGACTCCAGAAACGATAGCAACGATTATCCTGCTGGGCAGTTTCCTGGTGATGATTCTGCTCCGGTTCCCGATTGCCTACGCGGTAGGTATTTCAACAGTTCTCTGTCTCGTGTATCAGGGGGAGATGCTGACGCAAGTCCCCATTCAGATGGTGCGTGGTGTATGGTCCTTCTCACTCATGGCTGTTCCGTTCTTCATAACCATGGGCGTGCTTATGGGTTCCGGCGGAATTTCCGATAAGCTGATCGCCCTGGCGAACTCGCTGGTAGGATGGATGCGTGGCGGCCTCGCAATGGTGAACATCGTGGCCTCCTACTTCTTCGGTGGAATCTCCGGTTCTGCGTCCGCGGATACCGCTTCTCTTGGTTCCATCCTGATCCCGATGATGGTCGATGAAGGATATGATGTGGACTTCTCCACAGCCGTTACCATTACCAGCTCCTGTGAAGGACTGCTCGTTCCGCCGAGCCATAACATGGTTATCTATGCGACCTCGGCTGGTGGCATCTCCGTAGGCGCTCTGTTCATGGCCGGTTACATTCCGGGTGCGATTCTTGCAATCTCCCTGATGGTTGGTTCCTACATCATTTCTGTAAAACGCAATTATCCCAAGGGAGAGCGCTTCTCCATCATGAATTTCGTGAAGCAGCTCGGGAAATCCATCTGGGCACTGCTCGCAGTGCTGATTGTGGTGGTCGGCGTAGTTGGCGGTATGTTTACTGCAACCGAATCTGCTGCAATCGCTGTTATTTACTCCCTGTTCGTGTCCGTCTTTATCTACAAAGGCCTGAACTGGAAGGGGGTATGGAATGCACTCACCAGCTGCATTGATACACTGGCCATCGTGCTGATCCTGATCTCCATTTCCGGTGCGTTCGGATACTGCCTTACAAAGCTGCATGTGCCTGCCAAAGCGGCGATGCTGATCACCTCGGTGTCCTCTAATCCTGTCGTGATCGCTCTCCTGCTGAATCTGATTCTGCTCGTGCTGGGCATGATCATGGATATGGCGCCGATCATCCTGATCGCAACGCCGATCCTGCTTCCGGTAGCAACGTCCATCGGAATCAGTCCGGTTCAGTTTGGTATTATGGTGGTTCTGAACTGTGGTATCGGTCTGCTGACACCGCCGGTTGGTGCCGTGCTGTTTATTGGCTCGGCAGTTGCGAAACGGCCAATGGAGAAAGTGGTTAAGGCGACCCTGCCGTTCTATGTCTGCATGCTGATTGCTCTTCTGTTGATCACCTTTATTCCGCAGATCAGCCTGTGGCTGCCGCGGGTTGCCGGGTTCAATGTCTGATCATTTTATCTCTATACTTAAAGAGCGCTGTCCATCGGGCAGCGCTCTGAATTGTTCTGGCAGCATATGGAAAAACAATGCGTACATGGACGGTGAAACTGCAGCTTACCTTAAAGGCATGCAGTGTGTCTCTATGCCGGAATGAAAAGAAAGGGGAAAGCGGATGGCTATTCGAAAGGAAATTGTGATCCCGGTGAAGCTGGATGAAAAGACATTTCGTCGCTTTGCCAGGTTTGATATGCTCCAGTTGCGCAGAATGTGGGTAAGGCCTGCAGTATTTGCCCTCATTTTCTGTGCTTTTGCATTTGTGGCTCTCTGGTCACGTCTGCCTCAGAGTGGGCTCATTGCAGCGGTGCTTCTGGTTGTTGGACTGGGTCTGCCGATTGTGTATATCGGCATGTTTCTTTCTCAGGTGAATGTAGAGGCTGAAAAGAGAAAACTGGGAAAAGGGAAACATGTCTATACGGTAGTCCTCAGGAACCAGGATTTTACCGTGGTCAGCAATCAGAAAGACAGTGAAGCGGTGACGGTTGCCTGGAAGGATGCTGCACAGGCTTTCCGGATGCGCGGATGTATTTATCTGTACGCCACACCAACAAAGGCGTTTCTTCTGCCGAACGGGCAGAGCAATGCCACAGATGATGCTGTCTGGGAGACGATTGTCCATTGCCTTGGAGCAAACAAGTGCCGGGTAAGCCGGTTTGGCGTCCGGTAAACGCGGCTGCAGTGGATCGTTATCCTTTGGGACGAAGAGAAATTGCCCAAAAGGATATCAGGAAGGCATGTACGAACCTGACCATGAACCATCATGCCGCAATAAGGTAATCTCCGCAAGTTCTGAGAGATGTTGAGGGAGATTAGGACATCTCTTCTGGGAGGGCGCGAGTAGTTGATATGAGGGAGCTGGACGTAATGAAATATGAGGTAAGAGCCATCACAATTGACGACTATGATGCGATCTATGAACTGTGGAACAGTACGGAGCAAAGCCGCCCGGCAATGAATCCGGTAGATGATTCCAGAGAAGGAATCGAAAGATATCTGAGACGCAATCCGCATACATGCTTTGCCGCTGTAGCAGAGGACAGGATTGTCGGTGTGATTCTCACAGGACACGATGGTCGACGGGGCATGATCCATCATATGTGTGTGCATCCGGATTATCGCCGGAACGGAATCGCATCTGAACTGGTGGCGGTTGCAGAGGAATCGCTGAAGAGCGAAGGAATACAGAAAGTGTTTGGCCTTGTGTTCAAGGATAATGAGACTGCAAATCAGTTCTGGGAGAAGCAGGGTTATTCACTGCGGACGAATCTCAATTATCGGAATAAAAGCCTGAACAAAGATGTGCCAACGGGCGAATAGATGAGCAGATTGTGAAGTTAGTGTACTTCTATATCCGTTTGTGAAATGATATGAACCGATCTGTGATGATCGGGATCGGGGAAAATGGAGGGATGTCTGTGGATAAGATGATGCAAGCGATTTGCGAACGCCACAGTTTTCGTGGGAAATATAAACCGGAAGCAGTCCCCAGAGAAAAGCTGAGAATGATTATGGAAGCTGGCCTGGCGGCGCCCTCCGGATGTAATAAGCAGACGACAAGCCTGATTGCGGTAGATGATCCAGAACTGCTGGGGCAGGTGCTTGCTGTGATTGATCCTCCAATTGCAGAGACAGCCCCTGCTATCATCTGTGTATTAACCCAAAGAATCTATGCGTATCGGGACAGGTGCTTTGCCGTTCAGGACTATTCGGCGGCAATAGAAAATATGCTGCTGATGATCGGTGCACTTGGATATGCTAGCTGCTGGTATGAAGGGCATATCACAGATACAGATCGGATTGGAGACAAGATCGCGAAGGTGCTCCATGTTCCGGAAAAGTATGAGCTGGTATGTCTTCTTCCTGTTGGTATTCCGGAGGAAGAACCGAGAGCGCCAAAGAAAAAGAGCTTTGAAGAGCGGGCATGGTTTAATGATGAGGGCCCGCAACTGGAGCAGTGATCAGTCAGAGGGGACTTACGTAGAGTTTTTTATTGCGATAAGGAATTGAGGAACAAAGAGGATTATAGTATAATCGTCATAAACGATCATTTCATCCAATTCATTGCTTTCAGGAGATGATCTTATGAAAAAGGTGCTATATGTACTCAATGACTGCCTGCGTCAATACAGCTATGACCGGGCGTTTTCGATGTATCGCGCATTGCAAAAGCAAGGCGAACCCTTCAATCTTTATATCCTGCGGATAGATGCCTTCTCGGATTTTTCGCCGGAGCACAACCATGGAGAATACAACATCTTCCGTTTGCCGGATTATAGCGATTTTGATGGTATTCTCCTTGATATCAACAATGTGTATAACAGCGACTCCGACCCATCAGGTGCGGGAGGCTTCCAGTATGTCATTAATGCCCTGGCTGCATCCGGCAAGCCTGTGATTTCCATAGCGAATCAGATTCCGGGCTTTTATTATGTTGGAATTGACAACTATGAGGCGATGACGTCCGTCATCCGCCATCTGCATGAAAGCCATGGACTTACCGATTTCTGGTTTGCCATGGGGCCGGTCAACAACTATGAAAATCAGCTGCGGATAAAAGGACTGCGGGACTATTGTGCCGCGCACCATATCCCTTTCGGGGAAGATCGTGTGTACCAGGAGAGCTATCTCATAGAATCCGGCACGCATGCGTTTGATGCATTGTTTGCACGCCATCACGGTCATCTTCCCCAGGCGATCATCTGCGGGAATGATCATATTGCGATGGGAATTTGCTACGCTGCGAAAAGCGCAGGATACAGCATTCCTGAGGATTTTCTGGTTACCGGTTTTGATAATGCGGATGTTGCAGCATCCTTCTCGCCTCCACTGACGACCATTGATCAGCGGAGCTGGAGCATGGGCAGGGTCTGTGTGGATGTACTGAAGCGGATTTGGAATGGCGAAAGCGTTCCGAAGAGTATCTCGATACCGACGAGACTTGTCCTTCGCCAGAGCTCGGAGTGCATTCCTCAGGCAGTTTCTGAGACAATAGAACGTGAATCGGAACTCATGCTTTCCAATACAAGCGGATATGACTATACCTATAAAGTCAGTGCCATGCAGTATCATCTTCCTGGCTGCAAATCCATTGAGGAAATCTGCCTGGCTATGATTGACTGCTTTTCGTCTTTAGACTGTGATGGCATTGATCTCGTTCTGGATCCACAGCTTTTTGATGTAGATCGGATGCTTTCTTTTACGGGACGGACAGATCAAAACCATGATATTGCCAGTGAATTGTATGTTGAGGGATATCCGGATACGTTAAAGCTGGTATTCCAGTGGGAAAAGGGGAGTGATCCCCGGTTTCCGGAAATAAAGGTCGGATCGACACTATCCTCCCTTCCCTTGAATGGTTCATGTTCAAATTACGTGATTGCTCCGCTTCATTTCATGGAACGCACCGTGGGATATCTCTGTTTACGCAACTGTCTGGAGCTTATGCGGGTCAGAGTCGTCTCCATTATTGTGAGTACGGTGACCATGGCACTTCGCACCTTTGTTTCTGCACATGCGCTTACGTATATCAATCAGGTCTTGTCAGGTGTATCCATGAAGGATGATCTGACGGGGCTTTACAATCGCCTTGGGTATCACGAACTTGCTTATCCCCTCTACAGAACATTGGCCAACCGAAGAGGCCGATTGGCGATTCTCTTTCTTGACATGGACAGGCTGAAATACATCAATGATGCCTTTGGACATGGAGAAGGGGACAGGGCAATTAAGTGTATTGCTAACGTTCTTCAGGGCTGTATCCCGTCTGAGGCAGTGCCTGTTCGATATGGCGGGGATGAATTCCTGGCGCTTATCCCGGATGCGGATGAAGAATCCGTTCTGAAAATGATCAGTGAAATATCCTCAGGAGTTTCCTCACTTGCAAAAGCGCAAAAACTTCCCGTCATCCCTGAATTCAGTTCAGGCTTTGTGCTGGCGGATCCCGCCAGTGGCAAAACTCTGGATGAATATGTTCATGATGAGGATGAACGCATGTACAGGGAGAAAAAGGCCAAGAAGGTAGAGCGGGGGAAATGAGCGTTTCCTGTTTTGGAACTGCAGGTGTATGCTTTCAGGTGCATGCGAAGCAATTGTCTCCATCATATAGATTCTGCACGGGGAGCATCTGCAACAGTCTAAACAGCAACTGGCCTCAAATCATGAATGCCGCTTCTCCATCTCTGACGGGAGATGGAGAAGCGGCATTCAGAATTTCTGAGGAAGGGTTTTCGAAATTTGCTACGTGCATTCGTTTGTTAGAGGGATATGGCCACTGGCAAGACAGAAAACCGAATAGAGGGGAATGGAGAACAGACGATCCGCTTTTCCGAAATTTAGTGCGGATATCCGAATGGCATACTCGGGATGGTATTTTTCAATATAGTTTTGCAGGCTTCTGGATTTCTTATGCCTTCCTGCTTTAATTTCAACAGGCACAATATGAGTTCCATCATCCTCGATAAGATCAATTTCAAGACTCTCGGAAGGCTTGAAATAATAGAGAGAGTCTCTTTGGACGATCAACTGCTGAGCAATATAGTTTTCCGCAATCGGACCTTTGTACAGGTTATCCTGTTCCGGGATCAGATCTCTGGGGCGAACATCCGAAAGAGCAGAAAGAAGTCCGACATCTGAAAGATACAGCTTGAAGGAACTTTCCTTTACGTATCCTTTCAGTGGAGTTAGGGGCGCTTCAAGTGCCATTATCTGCAGAACCATCCCGGCGGTCTTGAGCCAGTCAATTGGGGCATCAAAATCCCTTCTGTTTGCAGTCGAACGAACCAGATTGTATTTGAACTTTGGATTTTCCTTTGCAAGCTGTCTCGGGACAGACTGATATACCTGAGAGATTTTTTCTGTTTCATAGGGACTGCTGACATACTTTGTCATATCCGCAAGGTACGCCATGATAAGATTCCGGTGAATGTCACGTGGAAAAGAAGAGATGTCCTTATTTTTATCGAGGTAACCGAGTACTGCCTGTGGCATGCCTCCTACGATCATGTAATCATAGCAGAGTTGCAGAGCTTTCTCATGAATTGCATTTGGCAAGGGATGTATTTTAACAAAGGCTTCCTGAATGGAATCGCGCAGGAGGTCTTCTCCGCATCCGAGCAAAAACTCCTCGAAATCAAGGGGATACAAATGGCAAATGTGTACCTTGCCAACGGGAAAAGAACTGGAGAAGCGATTCATCTTAACGCCAAGCAGGCTTCCTGCTGTAATCACTCTGTAGTTTTCTTTCGCTTCGCAAAAGTATTTCAGGGAGGTAATTGCTCGCTCACAAACCTGGATTTCATCCAGGAATAACGCGGTGTTTTCCGTGATCTTTCTTCCGATAAGAATGCTCAAATTGCGAAGGATCGTGCCGGGTGAGAGATCACCATCAAAGACAGACTGGATGGAGGACTGCTCTTCCAGGTTGATATACAGCCAGTCGCTATATTGTGACTTGCAGAATTCTTTGAGAAGCCACGTCTTTCCTACTTGACGAGCCCCAATGACCATCAGTGGCTCAGGTGTGGATGCTTTTTCCCACGCTTCAATTTCATGTATCAGTTTTCGGTACATCGTTCCATCTTCTTTCATTACTGCCTTCGTGCTACTTTGTGGAAAGTATAGCAGAAGCACAAATGAAAATCAATAAAACATGAAATGGTTCATGATATTTTAAAGAAAAAAATGAAGCATTTCATAAAATTTTACGGGAAAATATGAAATGCTTCAATTTTTTAATTATTGACGTTCACAAATCGATCCATATTGAACAGCATGTACAAGGGAATAGACCAGACCTTCGTCTCGTCCATCTGTGACCATCCGACATTTTTCATGGACGTTTTTACAGCCTCTGGTATTCCATATCTTTTGCAGAATAAGCGAAGGCTTTTTGCCTTTGTATTGTCCGCGGATTTTACCTCCAGAGGCAGGATACTCGCGTCTCCTTCAATTAAGTAATCCACCTCGGCATTGGCATTTGACTGCCAATACCATGCCGGAATTCCCATGGAGATGAGTTGGGTATACACATAGTTTTCTGTCAGCGCTCCTTTGGTGTGGATGAACAGATCATTCTCTTCAAGGATTGCTTTAGGTGAAATCTTCATGCGCCTGCATAAAAGTCCGGTGTCGGAGAGATAGACCTTATAAGAACTGGTGTTTGCCTGAGCGGATAGAGGAATTTCAGGCTTTTCCACTAAATACAGCTGATGGATCAGGCCTGCGTCTACAAGCCATCTCATTGCATCTTCCAGATCTTTTGCTCTGGCACCTGTTTTTACATGAGAAAAGACATATTTGTGATTGTCCTTGGCCAACTGTGACGGAATGGATTCCCAGATCAGTCGCAACTTAGGTAAGTCAGTTACTGGTGCGTGTTTTGCGAAGTCATCCGCATAATCCTTTATGATCTCATCCTGAATCCTGAGCACGGGTTCTAACTGATGTGAATCGATCCATTGCTTCACGGCAGCCGGCATCCCGCCCACGATATAGTAGAACTTCAAGTATTTGGTCAGCGGGATCGTGTATGCTTCTGAAAGCCCATGATTGATATCTGCCTTTCGAAGACCCTGAATCAGTCTTTTACCACCATCTGCGATGACAAATTCCTCAAAGCTCATGGGATACATCTGCAAGCGACTTACTTTGCCTACAGGAAAGGAAATTCCACCTTTTCCGATGGTGACTCCCAATAATGATCCGGCTGCAATTACGTGAAGGGACGGCATGTTCTCCTCAAAATACTTAAGACTGGTAATGGCACGAGGGCATGTCTGGATTTCATCCAAGACCAACAGTGTTTTACCTGGAAGAATCTCTTTGCCGCGCATAATATTTCCGAGCTCATCTATGATGCGCTCAACCTTTAAGTCATGTTCAAAAATGGAGCAGAGCGTATCATCTTCTTCAAAATTGAAATAAGCAAGGTCCTCAAAATATTCCCCGCCAAACTGTTTTAACAGATAGGTTTTTCCACATTGACGCACACCGGTGAGTAACAGGGGCTTTCGCCCAGGCTGATCCTTCCATGTGACAAGCTGAGACATCATTTTTCTTTCCATAAATACGCCCTCCGAAACCAGATTCTGAGACAATTATACATTTTTACGATGGAATAATCAAGATGATACGCATTTATTCAATTAAATAAATGCAAAGAACAACATTTTTACGATGGAATAATGGGCGTAAGTCTTCATCTGTTCTCTTGCCTGCTTTCTTTTCATGCACCTTTATGAAATCCTGTGCTCGCCCGCGTATCGGCTCGTGGAAGGAAAAGAAGGTATTTTGATTGTGCATCTTCCAAACGGATGCGGGGTGGGGCTCTGACCATCGTTATGGTCGTGGAGAGAGGAAAGCCGGCGTTGAGGTTTAAACCCAAAAGGATGAGCCTGCTTTAAGATACAATTTATCGTGGATACCTGTGATGCTGTCGATCAGAACGCTCCTTTGGTTGACAAATTCTTCTGAGTAAAGCAAAATATGCATGCTGTTGGGCGGCGTTTAAGACGGAGTGCCCACATTTTTCCTGATGTCTTCTGATCAAACCAGTGTTTTCTTTGGCGTGGATGCGATGAGAGAGGATTCATCAGGGGAGTTGGCCCGCTTGCGGAACAAACAGCTTTCAGGTGACGAGCGCTGACAAAAGTCACTACACCGAAAGATCAGGTTGCTTGTCAGAGAAAGAAACGATACGACAAAATGTTGACCATGGAACGGGCAAATGATATGGTGGCTCCACCAGACAGGGCATTGCCCAACTGAAATGAATGAGTGGGAAAACTGTTTATGTCAGATAGCCTTAAGGGAGGATATATGAACGCATTATCGGAGATCATGAAAAAGACAAAGAGACTGCTGTTTTTTGGTGGAGCAGGTGTTTCCACAGCAAGTGGAATTCCTGATTTCAGATCTTCAGATGGTTTGCAGGGGGAAGATGGACTGACTCCGGAGATGATCTTGAGTCAGAGCTTTTTCTATCTCCAGCCAGAGCGCTTCTTTCGCTTTTATCGCCAGAAGATGCTGCATCCGGAAGCCAGACCCAATGCTGTTCACCGGTATCTATATGAGCTTGAAAAGCGGGGTAAGCTGGGAGGCATTGTTACGCAGAATATTGATGGATTGCACAAGCAGGCAGGAAGCATCCGGGTATATGAGTTGCATGGGAATGTGCATGAGAATTACTGTATGGATTGTAATGCTTCCTTCCCGATGGAAAAGATATTGAATTCTGAGGGGATTCCCCGTTGTACGTGCGGTGGAGTAATCAAGCCTAATGTTGTACTTTATGGAGAACCGCTTGATAAATATGTCAGTATTGGTGCCAAGCGTGAAATTGCAAATGCGGACACATTAATTGTTGCGGGAACATCTCTTGCTGTAGAACCTGCAGCCTCGTTTATTGAAGGGTTTCGGGGAAAGAATCTGGTGGTCATTAATAAAGAAAAGACACCCGCGGATGAGCGGGCGTCGCTGGTGATTCACGATGACGTAGAAGCTGTTTTCCGTAATCTTGACCTGCCTTGAGATGTGAAGATGGGATGATCGGGGTTCACGGTAAGATGACATGCTCTGTAATCACGTATTCGGATAAAACAAATCTTGATATGATCATGCGAATTCTCCGGTTTTTTCTCGGTAAGTCATAATTTTAAAAGCTTACCGAGATTTTAACATGCGAATTTGGCGTTATCAGCCTGCTTTTTTAGAGCTTTTTGGGGAAATTATATTTTCGCTAAGCTGTATTATTTTTGACTTAACGAGAAATAATGTCTTAAGATGAAGCATTTGTTATTGAATACTCGAATTGAGCTTCTCTTGGTCTATACGAAGGGAAAGCCTGTTTTTAGATGGACATGTATAGCTGCGGTCTTCTGCTGTGCTATAATATTCTGTGGAGGGGATATAATGAGGGTCAAGGTTAATCATGGACCTCACACGATCTGTGATGTCAAATATCACTTTGTGTGGATGACAAGATACCGCTATCCGATACTCAAAGGAAGAATAGCCCAGAAATGTAGAGAACTTCTTGTTCAGGGATGTTCGGCGATGGGACTCCAAATCATTGAGGGGCAGGTTTGCCCGGATCATGTCCGCATGCTGATCTCGGCACCGACAACGATAGCACCGGCAGAAATTATGAAAGTGCTCAAGGGGAAATATTCAAAATTCATGCAGGATGAGTTTCCAGAACTGAAGAAGCGATACTGGGGACAATCAATGTGGGAGAGAGGATACCTCTGCAGTACAGAAGGAACGGTGAGCGAAGAAAGGATTTGGAAGTACATCGAGAATCAGATGGATCAAGATAGCAGTGACAACTTCCGAATTCTCGATAGTGCTTCAACATAGCTGTGTGAATAAAGTGCGCAGCGAACGATGGTATCGCACTGAAGGGCTGAATGCTGAAACGCCATAGAGGCGCAATAAGGTATGAGCCATGTACCCACCGACTCAGGACGGTGGGATTTCAGTATGGGAGGAAACATGAGCAAAGAGAACAATTTTACGGAAGGGAAGATATTGTCTCCCTTGATTCAGTTTATGGTGCCGGTCTTTCTTGCAATGTTTTTGCAGGCAATGTACGGCGCAGTGGATCTTCTGATCGTCGGGAAATTTGCCCAGTCGGTGGATGTATCTGCTGTGTCTACGGGATCTCAGATTATGATGACAATCACAAATCTGGTGACAAGCTTTGCAATGGGAACAACCATCCTTCTTGGAAGGCGAATCGGAGAGGGACGGGGAAAAGAAGGCGGTCGAGTCATTGGCGCCAGTATCTGCCTTTTTGCCCTGATTGCCCTGGCCTTTACGGCTTTGATCCCGCTGATGTGCAGACGTCTGAGTGCGATCATGAATGCACCTGAGGAGGCCTTTGATGAGACGGCGGCATACATTCGAATCTGTGGACTTGGGTCCTTGTTTATTATCGCATACAATCTGATCGGCAGCATTTTCAGGGGAATCGGCGATTCAAAGACTCCGCTGATGACGGTTCTGATCGCCTGCATCTGCAACATTGCAGGGGATTTGCTATTGGTGGCGATTTTCCATATGGGAACCGCAGGCGCGGCGATTGCGACCGTATTGGCGCAGATGATCAGCGTGGTTGTCTCCCTGCTGATGCTTCGCAGAAAGGGGCTTCCCTTTCAGGTGGCTCGATCTGACTTTCGCTTTGATGGGAGCATTATCAGAAAGGTGACGGCCCTGGGGATTCCCATTGCCATCCAGGATTTCCTCGTTGGCGTATCGTTCCTGGTCCTGCTCGCTATTGTGAACAGTCTTGGACTTGTCGCCTCTGCAGGCATAGGGGTTGCGGAAAAGGTCTGCGGGTTTATCATGCTGATTCCTGCGGCGTTCATGCAGGCCATGGCGGCCTTTGTTGCACAGAACATCGGTGCGGGGAAGTATCAGCGTGCACAAAAATCTCTGGTGTATGCGATTGCGGTCTCCACGGGGCTTGCCGTTGTGATGTTTGCCATTACCTTCTTTAAGGGAGACCTGCTGTCTGCCGTTTTTGCCAATGATGCAGAGGTGATCCATGCATCCGCGGACT
>JAFUZM010000338.1 GCA_017476605.1 Clostridia bacterium | reverse complement strand
CTGGGGCCTGCAATCATGTCAATGGCCACCTGGCCAAAGACCTGTTTCTTTGCCTCCGCCACAAACGTATTTCCGGGGCCGACGATCTTATCCACCTTAGGAATGCTTTCCGTTCCGAAGGCAAGTGCGGCAATCGCCTGTGCGCCGCCAACCCGGAAGACCCGATCCACCCCTGCCAATGCCGCCGCTGCCAGGATGGCATCTGGAATCGTTCCCTCCCTGCCCGGCGGTGAGACCATGATGATTTGCCGGCATCCGGCGATCTTTGCCGGAATGGCGTTCATCAGGACCGTGGAGGGATAGGCAGCGGTTCCGCCCGGAATATAGATGCCCACATTTTCACTGGGGGTGATCATCTGGCCCATAAAGGTATCCCCGCTTTCAAAGCGGAACCCTGTGCGCACCTGATGGCGATGATACGTTTCAATGTGCTCCCTGGCTGTTTCCATCGCCCCGCGAAGCTCCGGCGAAATTCGATCCAAAGCCTTTTGCCACTCTGCACTTGGAATCTCAATTTCATCAAGGATGACATGGTCAAACTGACTGGAATACGCCCGTAATGCCGCATCTCCTTCTTCCCGTACCCTCCTGATGATACTCTCAACCACCGGCCCGGCTCCGTTTTTCTCCAGCGTCCGCATGAGCAGCGCCTGATGATCACATTCGTTTGCCTTCAATATACGCATGCACTTTCCTCCCACACACCTCGTTATCCCAGGCTGTTTTTAAGCCCGTCCAGGATCTGGCGGATCTCCGTTCCCTTGAATTTAAAGCTTGCCTTATTGGCGATAAACCGTGCGCTAATTTGCACGATTTCCTCAAGCACGGCAAGGCCGTTTTCTCTCAGTGTCGTTCCCGTTTCCACGATATCCACGATGACATCCGATAGCCCCACCAGCGGAGCCAGCTCAATGGAACCGTTCAGATGGATGATTTCTATCTCCCTGCTGTGCTCATCAAAGTAGGCCGAAGCAATATTCGGGAATTTCGTCGCTACCCGCAGCGCCCGTGTATGCCGATCCTCAAAGTTCTTTTCCCCGGCAACGCACATTCTGCATTTGCCCATGCCAAGATCAAAAAGTTCATAGACATCCGGCTCATACTCAAGCAGAATATCCTTCCCGACGACACCGCAGTCTGCTGCCCCATGCTCCACATATACGGAAACATCCGATGGTTTCACCAGAAAATATGAGACGCCCGCCTCGGGATTTTCAAAAATCAGTTTCCGATTGTCCTCAAGGATTTCCGGACATGGAAATCCGGCTTCTGCCAGGACCCGATACGCCTTTTCTCCGAGTCTTCCCTTGGGAAGCGCAATTTTCAGCTGCTTACTCATTCTGCACCTCCAGGCACCATCATGGCAAGGGCCTCTCCATGCGCGCGCCGCCTTTCCAGCTCAGCAAACGCCTCTTTCCGGTCTGCCTTTCCGGAAATCTGCACTTGCTCCGTCTCCTTTTTCTCCTCACGGATGCACCGGTCGATCTGGTTCAGATAGACCGCAAATCCAATGCCCTGCCCCGTTCGTCCGAGGCGTCGGAGCAGCGGATCATACTGTCCGCCGGAGAGAACAGGTACCGGTATCCCCTCCACAAATCCCGAGAGAACCAGTCCGTTATAATAGCCAAGATCGCTCAGCACACTGAAATCCAGATTGAGACATCCCGTCCAAACACCGCCCAGAATATCATCCATCTCCATCATCTCAAGAAGAATCTGCTTCGCTTTCTCTGACAGATCGAACGCCATGAGCTTTCTGCAGCTTTCTCCAAGCGGGCCACTCATGACCACCAGGGTATCAAGCAGCTTTGCCTTCTTCTCTTCAAGACCCAGTTCCGCTGCCAGATTCATCACGGCATGCCGATCCTTCCTGCGCAGCATTTCAAGCACCGCCTTCACCTGATCTCCGACGCCACAGCACTCAAGGATTTCAGCGATCAGGCCCATATGCGAAATCTCAAGGCTGTATGTATCCGAGATCAGCTGCAGGCTTTTTCCTGCCAGCAGCACAATTTCACTCATGACCAGCGTATTGAGTGTACCGATATACTCAATGCCCGTCTGCATGATCTCGTGAAACTCTGTCTCCCCTTTCGGCACACGATATGCGCTTTCCGCATAACAGATGCGAACCGGAAGCTTTTCGTCCCGTGTATTTCGAACCACGGACAGCGTGATATCCGGCTTCAGCGCCTTGAGGCGTCCATTGAGGTCGGTAAAGGTCAGAATGCGTTCATCTGTCAGGAAATTCTTATTCTGTACATACAGATCATATTCCTCAAAACGGTTGACCTTATACATCCGGTAGCCATATCCTGCATACAATGCACGCAGCTTTGCCGAATAGATCTCATCCAGGCGCATGCCATTTCGTATTTCGTTCATTGCTTTAGTCTCTCCAGTATCATCTTATATCCGCCATCTCCGTAATCGAGGCAGCGTTTTACCCGGCCAACGGTTGCTGAACTAACCCCAATACTCGCGGATACCTCCAGGTAGGATTTCCCCTCATCCATCTGCTTTGCAATCTCAAGGCGCTGCCCCAGATCACGGATCTCCTTATTGGTACAAAGATCCTCAAAATACAGATAGCATTCATCTATGTCTTTCAGCTGCAGAATCGAGCGAAACAGCTCATCCGTCTGTGCATTATGTTTGAGTCCCATTTTCTATGCCTCCTGATCTTTTCATGGGAAACCGATGAGAAGCCAGGCAATAGCCGCTTCCCAAAATTTTTGGATAGTTTATCACGCTAACGTAATAAAGTCAACCTGTAAAAAACATTCTCAGGGAGAAATTTCAAAATTTGAAACTACACCCTGAGAATGGCCCAGTGCTCCCGTCTGTTCCCATGTATCCTCTCATCAAAAATACCTCATCCCGGATTGCCGGACGTTTTTCATGCGTATTGAATTAACTTCCGATTCCAACTAAGATATCGGAAAATGCGATGGAGCTGGGAACCATAACCCTGCCGGCAGAAATAGATTTAAAACGTCACCTTGGAGAAAACAAATAAAAATGCGTCTCATCCGGCGGATTCCAGAGGTCAGAGAAAATCCACGAAGCTCTTGATACATAAGGCTCCGGGACGTCTGAACGAGAGGATTCAAACCTCATGCCTCTTGAACTCGTATCAAACAACCTCATTGGGGCTTTTACCGTTCGAGATGTTTGAAACACCGGAAAAGAGGTTTCTCAGAACATTTGGCAGTGTATCAATGATCTGCTCACAGATTCTTCCCTGCAGAAAGACCGGATTCAATTTTTCCTTTGTATACTTCATATAGCTATTTTCTGTTCTGTCAACCAACAGATGCGTAAAAAACCTTTCCCAACTGAAATAACTCTTGCTTTCAATAAACTCGGCTGGGTTTTCCAGAATGCTTCTTACCTCACCATCCCGTAGTATCCCCGATGACAAGATCAGCCACTCAAAAGATTCGGGAAGATAAAGTCTGATATTTGGTTTTCTGAGCAGAACCTGATACACTTTTTCCATTTGGGCTCCAAATGCAGCACCATCTGCAATCACAGTAATTTGTTCCTTGAGACCTGCCGTTTGAAGAATGTCAAAAATCTTCCCGGCTCCATTAGCAGAAACGCATTCAATTCCTTTTGGAGACGATATTCCATCAAAGAATTCGTAGCCAGCGTTGGAATCCTCAACGATCATTTTTGCAGGATCAACACTTTCCTGCAGGTTATAATTTCCATAAATGCGGTACAGGTGATGATATACCGGCTCCTGAGAAGCGTACTTTCCTGAACTGTGAATTCCGTATATTTCTGTTACACTATAAGGAAGAGTACTAAGGTTCTCCCTTGTCACAATCACATAGTAATTGTCCGTTTTCAGTATTTCCCTGGAAAAATCCTTTGACGCAACAAACCTGTTCCCCTCATCAATAAAAACGAGGCTCCCGTGTATAAGATTCAGCTGTTCTTGCCATGTGTTTCCTTCAATGACCCTGCATGGACAGTCACAGCTCAAATTAATTCCGGTGTCAGAACCATTAAGATTATACTCCTGAATCATGTCTACCAATGTCGTTTTTCCAGTTGCACTGTCCCCTTTCAGGATCGTAATGTTTCTTTTGAACTCCATCTCATATTTCAGGTGAGTTGACTGCACCATCAACCGTATTGTTCCTCTCATCAAACATACCTCCCTGCAATCGGAAGGAGCTCATCCATATTTCGTACAATATCGCCCGTATTTATGATTAATGCTTCAAACTCTTCCTGTCCGAAATCCATCAGGTGACGTAAATTAATCGTAATATCCTTTTCCTTGCCTATACGAAGCAGCCACTTAGCGCAATTATCTCCACAATTTGAAGCATTAAACACCTTCTCTGGCACCTTATCAATCAGAATCAGTGCTTTCAATCCACCCGATAAAGCAGATGGCGCAATCACTCCCAAAACAGGGCTGTCAATTGCACCATTTCCAAGGACCACAGATTTGTCCACATCCTTGACCATCTCAACAACGTCGGGATCGCTGAGCCATTCCGGTTCATAGTTGAATTTGAAATAAACTGACGTATTATAGACGACATTTTCCATCTCTCCGTAATAGATACTCAGCATGCTATCATTTCCTCCTTACGTCTGTTTCTGCCTGTAGCTGTATCCGTTTTTCCGTGTAAAATCCAAGAAAAGTTCAGTTTATTCAGCTTTTCTTTGCTTTTCGTCTCAAATAAAGGTATACTTAACAAAACCAAACCTTTCACAAATCATACAGGAGGAATCTTTTAATGAAAACCCTTCAAAACAATAGAATGATTACAGAAATCATTTCCGCCGCTCTATCCATCATCATTGGACTGCTTCTTCTTATCCGCCCATCTGCAACCATTGATCTGGCCGTCGCCGTTCTCAGCCTTCTTCTTTGTGGCATGGGCATCTTTTGGCTCGTCCGTTACCTCCGTACCGAGCCCATTGCTGCCGCACACTCTTACGATCTGGCAGAGGCTCTTGTTGCACTATCCCTCGGCATTACCTTCTTTTTCAAGAAAGGGCTCTTCGAAGCCATTCTCCCCCGTATCTGGGGTCTCGTGCTCATGGTTGGTGCATTCCTGATTCTCCAAAGTGCAATCGACTTCTTACGTCTTAAATTCCGCTATTGGTACATAATGCTGATCGGTGCCGGCATCTCCATGGCTCTTGGTATCCTCGCCATTACCACTCCTGCCTTCCTCAACAATTCACTCCCCATTTTCATTGGAGTCTCTCTTATTGTCGAAGGTGCCATTCACATTACTTCCACCGTTTTCCTTCATTCAGTTGAAAAAGGAAGAACCGCTACGCCACCGGCTGCTTCAGCTTCTCCTGTGGCAAAGGCGACCTCATCCGTCTCCTCCCCAGCATCAGCCCCTTCATCCTCTGCGAAAGAAGCAGATGATGAACGTAAAGATAATCCACCAGCATCCGATGGTTCAGGCGAGAAGGAACCATAAGCCACATTTTTGGTTTGCAAAGTCCGTTGCTCAGTGGCTTATCCTCTACAGAAGTCTTTGCTATCTTCATCCCTTTACTTAAAGCAGAGTCATAGCCTTTACCACGGCTTTGACTCTTGTTTTATTCTCTCCAATTCCGGGCTACTCTTCTTTTTTCTCGCTTCTTTGGCAGATGCCAAGCTTAAGAAAGATCGGATAGAGATAGCTCGCACCAAAGGTACCAAGCATCTTTGGCCCTTTGACATATTGAAGCTGCTTCGCCTTACGAAATGCCATCATCACGGTAGCATACGTAAGGCTCTTTTCTTTTCGGTCAATGAACATTTCCCGTCCACGGATTTCGAATGAAAAAGGCACTCCTCCCTTATCCCCTCGCCCACTTGTCTCAAAGGAAACATGTGACAGTCGGCTTAACGTGTCCCAGAGAAAGGCCTCCTGTCCCTCTTCATTCAGTTCTGACATGCGTGCCTGAAAAGTCGTAACAAGCAATTCCTGCTCTTGATTCATTTGATTCATTTGATTCCTGGTTTCCATCTGTTCATAAGACATACTCGCTGCGTCTCCTCCGCAGGTACATTTGGATTCATTGTTTCGGTTTTGCCAAGTCAATTTGTCAAGCACCTGCTTATTCTTCGTTCAAAAAACGCCCATATATGATTCATTCTCGTGCAAACGATACATGTTTGTCACCGTATTCGTTCCTTTTTCTTCGTGATAAGTTCGTATATCCCGAAGATTGAATAAAGTAGAGCCGTAAACCTGTCACTTCAAGAAACAATAACTGCATAGCAGTCTGCCGCCCATAGCTCCCGCTGAAAACTCTCGTCATACAGACAGCGAACATCCTCATCAATGAACAGTACGGCATCATGGATAGAGGCGAAAATTTTGACCAATCAGAAGTATTTGTCAATACGGACAGTGAAGCCATGGGATCGGTCGAAAGCTTCACACCCGACTATTGCGCATATTCCAGATACTCAGAGATCAATCAAATCAAGAAACTTTTTCGAGCCACTGTTTCCTTTCAGTACAGATATCTTTCTTTCAAGTTCCAGATGGTAAGTCGTTTTTCTGCTTTTCCAAAAAGGAAAAGCAATCTCTTTTTGCAAAGACTGCCTGAAGGTTGGGATACCTCTATTTGTCGTCAGATGTTATCCTTCTTATCGCCTGCACGTGAATATACTGTAACTTCTTTGTTTAGCCCAAGTTCCTCTCGGTTGATTTGTAAAACTGTGTATCTGGAACATCCTTCAATATTCAATATAAAGTAAGCGTGGAAGGGAGTTCTTCCACGCCGATCGCGTTTTCTTTCAGATGATATATTCATCCTATCCAAGTAGTGGTTGCACGATAAACCCCGCGGAGGCTACATTCCCTCTCTGCATCTTGGAACAAAGAAGAAACATCAACGCCCTAGGACGACCTCAAGTGCCGAACACTATGCAAAGACAATCTCCGTCGATGCTAATCAAAACATTTGGACCAGGCCATTTCATAGTCACATCGGTCAGAGCGACAAACACCCATCAGGCCTTCTACTTTATGTAGTGACAACAATAGAATCTCCTCGCAACCCCACATTAAAGGTGATCACTGAGATAAGGGATATTACATATTGCGTGATGATTCATCCGTTTACAGCCTTCCAACTGTAATTAAATTATAAAGGATCATTTTGTCTGTGTCTATCAACAAATTGAATATTTTGGCACTGTTTTTTAACATTTTACCACAAATTTGTCAATTGACAATCTGAAGGAAATGTTGACTGTCTGTTTTCCCTTCACGCTCGCATTTCTCCGGCATATTCAAGCATCTTCAGGACAAAGTCGTTATGCGTTTTCATCAAGCTACCGTCATTAATGCATCTTATAGGAACAGTATGTTTCATATCTCCAAGACTTTTAAACGAAACATCATATCCACTGAGACTGCAGGTAATATTCTTCTGTTCTGCCATATCTAGAATCAAGTTTTCACAATCTGCTCCACACACGATCAGATCTGTATAAAAATCTTCCTCTTTGTACATCAGAATAAGTGCTTTAACTCCTCCTGACAGCCGCTCCGGAGGAATTTGTCCCAAAACCTCTGACAAAATACACTGTCTGCTCTGCACTTTCGAATGATCTATCGTCCAGATGATTTCTCTGACAAAAGGATCATCCAGCCATTCATCATCATAGGTGTTATTAAAATATATATCTACGCTTAAGACTGCATTCTTATCATAACCGAAAAAAATGTTTAGCATTATTTCTATCTCCCAGTTCTGTCTTAATCGCCAACTTCATTCTTGCTTCTATGGAAATCAATCACAGAATCCGTGTTGAATCAGTTGAAAATAAGCATTCAACTTTGTAAATCCAACTATTGGCAATATTTCTAAATTGTACGACAATGGAAACAACTGAGTCATCGTGCAATTCATCAAAGCAGCATAAACCTGTTGGCAAATCAATGATAAATCCTATGATGCAAATCCGGTTTCCGCCAAAATGTTAAGGCCTGAAAACGATCAGAATAAGACTCATCGGATTGATTCCTTTCGGTTTCTTATCCTTTCAGGCAGGTGTGTTCAAGATCATTCCCCTTCACCGATACTTTTGGATGCAGCTCTTTACAATGCCTTCCATGGCACCCATCTTTCTCAGCATATCCTTAGCCAGCGCAATCTGACACCGGGTCCGAATCAGATTATGTCCATCGCGTTTGATTTTAAAATACTTGTCCCCGATCAGGAAATCATCCAGGAATCTGGTTGCAAGCTCACACGTAATTGCAAAGCAGGAAAGAGCAAGTGTATCAATCTCCGTCTCTGTCAATGTTCCTGCTGTCTGACTCAGGAATCCGTCTGCAAACGCCCAGAACACATTCAGGTCAACACCTGTTCTTGTTGTATCCTCCGCATCCTCCTCAGTAAAATTGGCTGCAAAGCGAATGGCATCCCCAAAGTCGTTTCCAATCAGGCCAGGCATGACCGTATCCAGATCAATGACCACAATCGGGCTTAATGTTTCCTTGTTGAACAGCACATTGTTAATCTTCGTATCATTGTGGGTAACGCGCAGTCCCAGTTTCCCGGCACTGTAGAGATCGCTCAGCTGACATGCCATGTCCTCTACAGAAAGCAGAAAATCATACTCTTCACGTGCCTCAGACAGTCGTCCCTCCGGATCCTGCTCCGCATCCCGGATAAGGGTTTCATACCGCTTTCTCGTATTGTGAAAATCTGGAATGGTTTCAAACAGCTGTGCTGCATCGAAATCGCTGAGTCCCATCTGAAAATCGCCAAATGCCACTCCCGCACTTCGAATGATGGAAAGATCCTCGCACTTGTCAAAGGTCACAGCAGGAATGTAATTGTAAATGCGCCAGAAGCTGTCCCCCTCGATCATGTACATTTTCCGCTCACCACCGATATCGGTATGATGGAAATGCATGCAGGTTTTCTCCGGCCACTTTTTTCTGAGATGCTCTGTGACCTTTTCTATATTACTCATGAGCTGATCCGGATTCCGGAACGCATAAGAATTGATCTTCTGTACCAGATATGGCTTGATGACCGCCATTCCGGTTCCATCATCACTCACATAGTTGACCTTATACGTATGGTTGACATTTCCGTTCAGAATCTCCTCATAGGAAAAGAAGGGATCCCGAATTCGAAACGCCTGTCCCACCTGAAGCAGCTTTCTGGCTGTTGTCTCATCCATTGTATCGTCCTGTTTCCTTTCTTCTGTGCATGTACTCAGCTGATATTCTTAGCCATCCTGTCATGTACCTGCATCTGACAGGCTGCGTCCTTCCAAGAAAGGACTTCCTCGCCTATGCCGCAGATTGATTGCTTTTCCCCGGCACACATTCGTATCGGACGGTTTTCCGGGCATTGATCAAGTGCCTGCCTCAGCAGCTGCACCATCACTCCGCGATGATCATCCTTCCTCAAGATGCGGCACTTCAATGCCAAACTCACTGGGCAAGAATCGCGGGCAGACATTTTCGGATGTACAGATCACAGAGGCCGCCAGTCTGGAACCGATTTCGCACGCCTCTCGCATGGTTTTCCCATAGGTCAGACCAATAGTGGCACCGGCAAAAAACGCATCTCCTGCCCCGGTTGTATCCCGGACATCTACATTCCATGCAGGGCTGAACCCGCATTCCTCTTTTCCATCCGTATAGACTGCTCCCTGAGCACCCATGGTGACGATCAGCCGGGGAATCTGCGCCAGCCGTACTTTGTTAGGAAGGATTTCCATCATTTCATGCGGATGCTTTCCCATATAATCTTCTGAGAAGAGAATCCCTGCTTCCTGCAGATTGCAGACAAAGCAGGAAACGGATTTAAGGAAATCCCGCCGTTCCACGGCAATGGACATGTTCGACACCACCGCATAGACATCTTTATGGTATTTCTGCGCATAGGCAAATACACGCTTGATGATTTCCTTATCCATGTCAATTTCCACGGCGATGCTGTCACAGTCTGCAAAGATCTCATCTCCGTGTTCGTCCAGAATGTTGCAAATCGGCATAAGATCCGGACGCTTTGAAATGGACGCCGTCACATCTCCGTCGTTGTCAAAGATCGCAAGCCATGTGCCCATTCCATCCGGGACCTCACGAATATACTTCGTATTTACCTTATGCTTGTTCAGTTTCCGGATGACATCAATGCCCATTCCGCTTTCATCCACAAGGCTGACAAAGGTCGGTCTCAATTCCACATTGGCAATATCCTCGGCAATGTTCCGTGATACACCCCCATGAACCTGTTCCGTCCGTCCGACATTGCGTCCGCCCGGAATATACGTAGCCAAAGGGTATCCCTTGATATCCACAAAGATTGCACCAATTACAACGATTCCCATCACATATCTCCTCTGCAAGTACATTTTGATTTGTTGATTTGCCAAGCCATTTTGTCAGGTACCTGCTTCCTGACTAAACCATCGCGTACGCGATGGGCATGGCTCCTCCGTTTGATCTAAGAAAATAGGTAAACATGTTCAAGAAGTCGGTCACCTCACTCTGTAATCGTCCGGTACATCTTATCCCGTACACACAGATAGTAGCCATATTCCCAGATCGCCATGACGATCCAACCGATAAAGCAGGCATATGCTTCGCCGGTGATACCCATCCTGGGGACCAGAACCGACACAAAAACCGTCCTCAAGCTGATCTGTAAAACAGTGGAGAACAGCACGATCCGCATTTTCGCCATTCCACGGAAAAACCCCTGAATTGCATTTGTAAGACACGGCATGATAAAGAACCACGCTTTTACATGAAGATAGGCCGTTCCCATATCAATCATATTTACCGCATTATTGGGTACCAATAGTGAGACGATGGTTCGTCCAAAAAGCAATGTCGCGGTACAGATGATCGGGAAATACCCAAGAGCCAGTGTCAGGCCGCCTCGGAATGTTTCCCGGCATCGCTTTTCGTCCCTCGCCCCACGATTCTGCGCAGTACAGGTCATAATTGCCGCTCCAATACTCTGCGCCGGAATACACGCAAAGTCATCTATACGGCAGACCGCATTGAACGCACCAATTGCCGCCACCCCCTGCATGTTGATGACCGACTGAATCAGAATCTTACCGATGGGTTGTGCCGCCTGCTGCAGTGCCGTCAGTGATCCAATGGATAGCGTTTCCCTCAGCAGTGCCCGATCTACTCGCATTTCCTTTCTGCTGAGCCTCAGAAGCGGCAATCGTTTCAGAATCAACGCCACCTGAGCCATGACCGAAATGCACTGCGAAATGACCGTTGCCATAGCTGCTCCGACCACGCCCCAGGAAAACACCGCCACAAACAGAAGATCCAGCGCCACATTGAGAATACACGAAACGGACAGCGAAATGACCGGCGTTTTCGAATCACCCAGACTACGCATGGCTGCTGCAAGCACATTGTACAGGAAGGTAAACAAAAATCCAAAGAACATGATCCGCAGATAGGTGTTTGCCTCTGGACGTATCTCCACCGGCACGCGGATCAGGTGAAGGATTGCCCCTGAGAAAATCATCCCCAGCACAAACACCACCAGCGAACACAGAAGGCTGAAAATCAAAGTCGTCGCAAACTCTGCCCGGACCTTTTCCTCCTCTTTGGCCCCATAAAACCGGCTCATCAGGACTGAGGCTCCCATACTGAGTCCCGAAACGCCCAGCACAAAAATTGTCATAATGGGATTAGTCGTGCTCACCGCTGCCAGTGCATTTTCCCTCAGGCATTTTCCAATGACCATGGAGTCAACGGCATTGTACGTCAGCTGGAGCAGGTTCCCAAAGATCATGGGAATTGCATAGCCAATCAGGTGTTTGGGGATGGATCCCTGTGTCATTTTCTGCATGATTTGCCTTCTTTTTCTGTTATCCAGCTTCAGTCCGTCCTCCACCACTTTTCTCATTCTGAAAAGAGATGAGAGCTGCTAGCCAATGAAATATGCAAAAGAGGTCTCTCCGTGTATACTGTTGTTCATCTCAAGGAGAGACCTTTACCATATGCAATTATACTCATCCTCAGGCGTGGGATCAACTCCATTTTTTAAAGATGCATCCAAGACGAACAACCTCCACGCAGTTCGGTGATTACCTGGCCGTCGTCACAACTCCACCATCGCGAAGATAGCAGTTTCCCATCATCTTCAGGGATTGGTGTGTGCTGATTCTCTCAAATTCACTTGGCTTGGTCCGATTCAGGGTGCTTCAATCATTGCTCTACGACGCATTCCATCTATGTAGAGTCTCAGCATAGCGCGAAGGATTAAGCAACTTCTGACAAAGGAAGAGTTTGACCATTGCGACTGCTAATGCCTTGAACTCCCGCGTTTTGCGTTTTTGAGATGGTAGCGAAACGTTGACAGAATGGAATTGAAAGCAGTAAAATAAAGACAAGCCCGAATGGCATCCAAAAAAGAGAGAACATTCTACGAAGACCGTAAGGCAATTCTGTTTGACCGTTACTATACTCAAGTCAAGAAATAATTGGAAACCTTATGACCTTTAGGAAAGAAACAACAGTTTCCCCAAAACGTCATTTTCCAGCTAATTTGTGACATGAGTATAATACGGAAGGCAGTTGTCAATTTGAGTGAAACAATGAGAGCTATTTCAATGCCCAGACCGATAGAGTTTACTTATGAAGGAAGACGTTTTGTCCAGTATGGAATGTCACCTGTAAAAATGGCATCCATGAGAGCTTCTATGAGAAAAGCTGCAAAAGGGACTCGTAAAAATCCAATCATCAAGGATGGTAAGGAATATGTGTATACTACAGATGGAAGACTTCTTAGGCTTGAGCATCATGATTGGGAAGCTAAGAAAGCTAATACGGTAATATCAGACAAAGCAGATATTCAAAAAGAAATTAAGCAGCTTGAAGCAATGAGAGACGAACCAGTAGGACTTGACGCTGAATGTCCTGAACTCACCGATGAACAGATTGCTGTTTTTCTGCAAAAGACCAAGGATGAAAAGAAGACAAAAGGATAAGCAGGTCTAATGTATTTCCTCCAATCCTCAACCTCTTTAAAATAGAGGGAGATGTGCGGAGGGCTTGCTTTATCTATGGAAAAAGTGCGGGATCAATTCCCATTTTAAAAGATGCTCTACGACGCATCGCATCCGTGCGTGACGATAAATCGTCTGACCGTCGTCATAATACTCCATCTTCAGGAATTGGTGTGCCGATTCTCTCAGATTCGCCCTAACTTGGTCCAATTCGGATGCTTCAATCATTGTCCCCCGGAGTTGTTACATCTACGCTCGTCTTCTTTTTCGCATCATGAGATATCCATGAGCTCTCCTTCTAACAAAAAGAGCACTCCGAAGAGTGCTTATAACATAACCTTATAATGGTCCCGCCTTGTAGCGGCATCTGGTAGAGTTTTCCAGGCTGTTCCGGATGCCTTTTTTATTTTACACCTTCAGTATTTTGCAATCCATCGTCATTATTTACAAATGATTTGGACACAGAAGGTGTAAACGGGAGATATCGCAACTCATCGCAACCTTGTTGTAACCTTGTTGGAGTCTTGTCGGAGATTACTTTTCCAAAAGTAAAGGCAGTCCCTTTTTACAAGAACTGCCTTATATCGCAGAATAGGCAGGTTGCCACTCCTGCATCTCCTAACAAGGGCGATAGCTGGCTGTTCTATCCTCAGATTCTGCGAATCAGAAAAAAGATGGTTGGGATGCCTAGATTAATGCGATAAGAGCTTGTTGTAAAACCGATGAAAAATTAAGATGTTTTTTTCTGCCTCCTCGTTTAACCATTCTGGGATTGTCAGTGTTTTCTTTACTGAACGGGTGCTTTTTTTGTACTTCAATGGATCAGTAACAATGATGGTCACAATGCCACCGTCCCCATTGATTTCTTGAGAGTTAGATACTTTTGGTATATCAATCTGTCTGTCCATTAACGAACACAGATATCCTCCAAGAGCATCTGCAGCGTTCGAGATAGCATCAGGAAGAGTATCTCCATCACTAAAGCACCCTTCTAAGTCAGGAAACTCAACCCAAAAGCTACCATCTTCTGCGTGGATAATGGCGGGATACGCAGTCTTCATTTTTTGACCCTCCTTAATTTTGAAAACAGGTCAGGGCTCACTTGAGCCCTGTCTGTTTAATTCATGCTGATTCCTTAGTTAACAATCTATCCAGTGTAATGTTAGGTTCATATAACAAATTAACTTCTTTTAATGTTCTTTTTATATAGATGCAATCTTCCTAGACTGGTAAGAAAAAAACAGCTTATTTAGCTGTTATCTTCAAGTAATATATCATCAAAATACTGAATTGAAGATCTTCCATATCGTCTTTCGAAAACTTGTTGGTCTAGTACACAACTTCCTTTTTTGTGGTTTACATAGTTTTCTACATATGCCAGTGCTCCATTAACAATTGCGTCAATGTTTTGCATCATTTCTGTAAATTCGTCGTTGTCTACAACCGCAGGTATTTGTGATATATACTTATCATCATTGATAATGACGATTTTTGTATAATCTAATCCTGATAAGTTGTTTCTTGATCTTGCCGATTTTCTGAATCTATATCCAAATCTATGAGACATGTTTGTTCGAAATGGAATACAGATCGAATAGTCTTTCTCGCAAGAAAAACACAAACAATTATACGGACGTTCTTCCTTGTGCAGAATCTCCGGAAAATCATTCTGAGGGTGAAGATTGTAAAATTCCGAAGATAATGCGACAACAACAGTTGAGTAAACCATACTACCTCCAAAGAAAAAGAGGATCACCATTTGGCAATCCTCTTTAGTCATCGCCCGGTCAATTTTTATTTTACCGACGTGTCAGAACCGTCACACGTCTCATCGCTCGGTCAATTTTTATTTTACCGACGTGTCAGAACCGTCACACGTCTCATTTGGCGATTGGTGGGCAGGTGATACTCTGCCCATTGGTAGTTTAGCTTATCTTAAGATTCAATGCAATACGAAATTTTCGTACTTGCTTTATTCTATCTTCATTGCATCAGGATTTTCGACCTGCTATACTCCATACAGAAAGGAGGAATAAACATGCCGCCAAAGAAAAAAGATCCTTCCGAACACTTTGTTAAGATCAACCTGACTATGAGGCCTGAGCTTGTCAAAGCAATGGATGACTATTGTATGAGCATGGGAGGTAGACCACGCTCAAGAGTCATTACAGACGCTCTGGAAGAATACCTAACAAAGCACAGGGATGATGATCCTATGTGGATTTACGTAGGAAATAACAAGAATTGAATAAGGCTTAAGTGCGGATAGGATATATATTCTATCCGCACTTAATATCCATTAATTCGCAATCTATCCAAAAGGTGAACTAATCAGTGACTTCTATTTATCCTTCCCGGTCAAAAGCGTAATACTTTTGCATGCATTTAAATGCTCCTGATTCACAAGCAAAATTCATTTCGTCATCTTTATTGAGCAGTTCAAAATCATTTCTTTTATACAGGCTAATACCTCTTTCGGCAGCTTCGAGTGTAACAAAAAGTGCAGCCGATGACATAAGCACGAATGTCTCGTATATAGTCCATGCATTTCTGAAAAAGTAGCTCCGAAAACTTTAGAGCGGATCCGTTGCACAGTTCTGGCAAGATAAGTCCATGATACTGTTCATCTATTGCAAAGTCATTGATATGAATTGCTCCACCACATCGGACTTTTCGTCCATTTTCAATTCTTTCAATATGTCCTGTACTAATGTTAAAAAATCCAATAATATGAGTTTCTTCAGGATCTAAAAAGACTGATGTTGTACCGTAGTTTAGATCCCAACGCTGCCGATCCTTTTAAATGCTTGTCAATATAACTATTGCCACATTCGAAACTTTGAGCCAAAGGTTTGTACTTTTCTTCAAATTGTACTTGTTTGTACTTTGGAATATCAATCAACTTTTGACTCCTTTTACCTTTTTACTCATTGGTTCATTATTATTTTTGACTCTACCGGAATGATCTCTTAACCATTCAATTCTTGCTTTTGAAGCAGCAGAAATTCGCTTATCCATATTTACACCGCTTCTTGCAACAAATGGTCGTTCAGTATTAATTGCATAAACAGCCATGTAGCAACTCTCCCCTTTCTTTTCATTTTTTAAAAAGCACTATTGTTATAAGAGACGTCACCAGTTTTCGTCAACAAATCAGCTTACAAAAAGCGTCAAAGAAACATATTCAGCCTCTTTGGCGATGGTGTGCCAGGCGGGTGTCAAACCCACTGCACATAAAGTTGGCACTTTTGTATTAGTTCTGTTTGCTTTTGCTCAATCCATAACCACCAAGGCCGCCAAGGCCTGTAGCTAATAACAGTTTTAATATTTCGCTTAACAAGTCAGCATGTTCGTCCTTCAGCATAAGAGATAAGAGCAGTATTACGGCTGCCACAATCACTACATAAATGATATTAACCATTTTTTCTTGTTTGGAATCTTCGTGCTGATAATCTATTGCAGTCTTATCATTGTTCAGCATCTGAGTAATATGGTCAGGTGTAATCTTCCTGGCAATATCTCCTTCTGGTGTACGTGCGATAATTGATTGCTGCATAGAAATGATTGGCAGCACCGCTTCCCGCTGAGTAGGCTCCATAGCATTTAGAGCCTGTGCAGTGTCTGGAGGCATTGATTTCAAAAGATCGTTTAAATTTCATTGTCGTTGCTTTCGGGCTTAGTAAGAACGTGTGTTTTGGTGGTATTGGCCATATTTTTTGCGTCCGCTGTAGACTACTGCATCATTATTCATAATGCGCGATGTAAGTCTCTTATTAAGTCCGGAAAAATATCCAATTGCCCTTTGAGACAGAACAAGCTTGAGTTCATAAGTTGATAACGACTTGTTGTCTGATTTCCCATCGTAGCTCACAGTTGACATCCCCCTTTGCAGATTCCTCATTATGGGTAATTACCTTACCCACAGTCAAAGAATATCGCTTTTGATGCTCATGTCAATCAAAACCGAATATTTCTTATTAATTTAAAAATAACGTTCGATGAGTTTCTCAGAATTCGAGCCAATCTATTTTCATCCTTAGTCGCCGCAGGTTCAAGTTCTGCTTTAATAACAGCCATCATTATCATGATCCATCTTGGTTTCCCTGGACATCCTCAAGAAGTATGCTGCTCAAGCCACGGGGCATTCCGACTACACCATGATCGAAAAGGTGTGTGGTCAAGTCATTCGGATGGGAAAAAGAAAAGGCAGTAATCGCAGTCATTGAAGCTCACACCAGAACAATCCTTGGTGGTTGGACATTCCAGTATTAAATTGAGTCAACTTTTGAGTCAACTTTTACCCTCCGAATGTGAATTGAGATCATTTGGGCACGACAGAAACTTTATCCAATCTGACCGATTTTTATTTAGATAATAATACAAAAAGCGCCAAAGAAGCCGACTCAGCCTCTTTGGCGATGGTGTGCCAGACAGGAGTCGAACCTGCGGCCTTCAGAGTCGGAGTCTGACGCTCTATCCAACTGAGCTACTGGCACACAACATGATAAATTATACGAAACTTTCACGATTTGTCAATACTGAAATTTTTGAGTTTGACGAAAGAAAATCATTTTCCTTCTTCCAAAATCCTCTTCTTGTGGTATATGCACATCTGTTTCCGTTAAGTAGAGGCCATTACAAAGGTAAAGCTTATCGAATTCTGGAACAGAACATACAGATACCAGAGAAAAAACACATGATTATCGTGAATATAGCCCGATTTGCCAAACACAATCATCCAACAGCGCATCGGAAGTTTTTCCGCCACGTTCAAATCTGTTGGAGCCTTACAATGAGTAGCTGTATCAAGTACAAAATCATCCCTGAAAGTTCATACATCTTTCTTTTCTGTGGCATCAGTGTTCGGCTCTCCGGTATCACTATCAAGCCGAATGCAAATGTGTTAGAGCGACAATATTCACGAATCTGTCATTGCTTTTGTACCAACCTGCATACAAATTTCTTAGTTGCTTTTTCACTCGGTTGTCTGGAGTTGCAAAACCATCGTCTCACCTCACTCATATCTTTATCATACAGCACCGAATCTGCTTTTCTAAGAAAGCTGCAACTAACTAAAGCTTATCTCTCTTCAGACTTATTTGTTGTACATTAGTTCGAGCTGTAGCTTAGATTGTGGCTGTGCTCCCGACGTTTTTTGTTTTCTGGAGGATTCTGGAGGATGTGACAGAACTCATGATTGTGGCGATCTGGCGCAAGAAAAAAATGGCTGGCGACATAGAAATCCTTGGCTTTCCGGGCTTAATCGGGTACACTAAAATGAATTAAGCGGAGTGTATCCATTTGGTTTGGAAGGAGCCTTGGAAGGAGACAAGATCATATGAATGTTACGGACAATCTGCTTCAGCAGATTAAGAAACTGGAACAATCCAATTCCGCTTTAAAGAAGCAGAATGAAGAATACTGAATTCTTGTAGAAGCAAGAGATTTGAAGGATGCTAAAAAGGATTACAAGGATCGTCTGTTTAAGTTTATCTTTGGAAATCCGGAGAACAAGCAGTGGACGTTGTCACTATACAACGCAATTAATGGAACCGAGTACATGAATCCTGATGATATCCAGTTTAACACAATCGGGGATGCAGTGTACATGCGGATGAAGAATGATGTATCCTTTATCATTTCATTTGAGATGAACTTGTGGGAACATCAGAGTACGTACAATCCAAACATGCCGATGAGATTTTTGATCTATGGTGGAAGACTGTACGAAAAATTCATTGCAACTAGCGATTACTACCAGTACAGCAGTACCTTACAGCCGGTGCCGCGCCCGGTTTGTATGTGCTTTTACAATGGCACGAAAGACGAGGCTGAGAGAGATGTGCAGAAATTCAGCAATGCCTACGAAGGCGATGGTGATATCAAAGTTAAGGTTAACATGCTGAACATCAACTACGGTAAAAATCAGCAACTGATGGATGCCTGTGAACCTTTGAAAGAGTATGCTTGGCTGGTAGATGCGGTAAGAAAGCATCAGAACGAAAAAATGGATTTGGATGCATCGATAGACATGGCATTGGACGAAACGCCTGAAGAATTCGTTATTAAATCATTCCTGCTGGAGAACAGAGCGGAGGTGAAGAGCATGTTCCTTACTGAGTACAATGAAGAGAAGGTTATGGAGAAAGAACGCCAGGAAGGCGCAAAACAGGAGCGCGAAAGGATGGCTGTAGACATGATCAAAGAAGGCAACTTTTCCGTTTCCATAATCTCAAGGTTGAGCAAGCTCTCCGAGGAAGCAGTGCGGAAACTGGCCAATACGATGGGCGTTTTTCTTGCCTAAGTGCCGGAATCCTAATGTCCTCCAAGTCCCATTCCACCAACGGTGTAATGTGGTTCCAAAGTCAAGGACAAATCTTAGACAGTCCCAGCTTGAAAGGCAAGGGATCCGAATTAATCTCGGATCCCTTGCTTTTTATTGCCGAGAAAGCGAGAGTGTGGGATGATTTTTTATCCATTTCCGCATAGTGGTTCCGAAGGGAGATCACGCCGGATGTTTTCACGGAGCGGAGAATAAAGACATGGAATGAGATCAACGGGCTTCTTGCCTTTGTGGAATAGGCGGAGGCAGAGAACAAGAGGCAGGCTGAAGAAAGCATCCGCAACAAGTGGTTCCTAGACCACAGCAAGGGGAACCTGAGTACAGACATGGTGACGGATCTGATTGCAATGGTTATGGTCGAGGATGAGGTCGTGCGGTTTTGTTAGATCTTTGT